>NZ_VRVE01000139.1:0-5129 GCF_008040035.1 Methylobacterium sp. WL9 | reverse complement strand
CTCCCCACCCCGAACGACCCGCACCGAGGAGACCGACATGTCCGCCAGAAACACGCTTCCTCCGTTCCGTCTCGCCGCCGCCCTCCGGCCCGTTGCCCTCCTGCCCGCCGCATGCGTCACGGCCTGCATCCCCGCACAGGCCGCCACCGCGGACATCGTCGTGCAGTGGGGCGATGCCGTCGTCACGGGAGCACAGGCCCTGAGCACCGTGCTGGTCCCTCTCGCCGTCACCGCGGCGGGCGCCGCGGCGGCGCGGATGGCCGGTCCGCTGCGCTTCCTCGTGACCACGACCCTCGTCGAGCGCCTGGTGCGCAACGCGTCCGATTACGCGCTGAATGCCGTGGCCGGAGCGGTGCGCGGCAAGAGCCTGACGATCCCGCTCGGCTCGGCAGTGATCGCCCGCGCCGTGCAGCGGGCGCTCGATCAGGCCCCGGCCTGGCTGATCCAGGCGGCCGGCGGCCCCGCCGGCATCGCCGAGAAGATCTTTCGGGGCCTGACCCTGGAAGAGGCCGCCAACGCCGGCAACACGCTGACGCCCGGCCTCGACGCGGCGCTGAAAAGACGCTCCCGTGTCTGATACGAGCGGCCCTTTCGGCTGACACCGCCAGGGCCGCCCGCCGCGCGCAGACACGTTTGCGCAGTCCGCAAACATTCGGCTGGGTGCGGCGCCGCGCCGTCGCGCCTGCCGGCGGATGGGTCGACGGTTACGGCCGCCGGTATGAGGCCGACGACCCCGCCGCGTGAAATTCGTGTCCGATCGCGGCGCGTTTCCG
The DNA here is from genome assembly GCF_008040035.1 of Methylobacterium sp. WL9. Classification (NCBI taxonomy): domain Bacteria; kingdom Pseudomonadati; phylum Pseudomonadota; class Alphaproteobacteria; order Hyphomicrobiales; family Methylobacteriaceae; genus Methylobacterium; species Methylobacterium sp. WL9. The sequence continues at coordinate 4,356 of NZ_VRVE01000139.1, read as the reverse complement.
CTCCCGGAGGCCGCCATGGACAAGATCGCCCTGGAGGCCATCCGCCTGCTCTTCACCGATGGCGGGGCCGGCTGGATCGTCGCGGTGCTGCTGGGGCTGGCCTGCCTCCATCTCCACCGCGAAAACCTGCGGGCGCTGGAAGCCCGCATCGAAGAGACTGGCGCCACCGCGACGGCCCTGGAGCGGGCCTCGCAGACCAACGCCGCCGTCGCGGCCGCCCTGGAAAGCCGCACCCGCGTGCTCGAGGACCTGACCCGGCTCTCCAGCGAGATCGCCCGCGGCGTCGACCGCAGCGACGAGCGCTCCCGCGAAAAATTCGACGAGATACTGCGCCGGATGGGCGAGGTCCGGCTGATCGGCCGGTCGTAACCAGGAAGAGACCGGCATGACCCGCCTGTTCGCGAGCCTCCGCGGAATCGAGGCCCGGCCGTCGCATGGGCGGGCGCGCCGCGATGCCGCCGCTGGCCGCCTGCGCGCCGCGCGCACCACCTTCGATCTCTCGGTGCTGGCGCTGCGGAAGGCCGCCCTCGACCATGTCGACCTGCAGGACCTCGCGAGCACGGCGCTGCGGGCCAACCTGACCCGGCTCGCCGAACGCATCGGCGCCGACGCGTAACTGGGCCGTGCATGTCCTCCGGCACGTGCCTGTGGATGCGAGCCGGGGCGCGCCGACGGCATGGAACCGTCCGGGCCGGCCGGCCTTATGTCGAGTCTCGGACACGGCTCAGGTGGATGAACCTTCTCAGATCCCGGATGGCGACGCCCATTCAGCACGCATTCAGTGCCTTGGCCGGACAAGCATGGTCCATGCACCACGCACTCGCCATGCTGCTTGCCGTCTCAGCCGTCGCGGTGATCGCGACGGGTGCCGTCGGCACGCTCGCCGAGGAGACGGAAGCCGCGGCTCCCGCGAGGGGCCAGCCGGTCGCACGGATCGACAGCTGCCTCTCCCCGGCCGACATGCGCGAATCCGTCGCCGAGAAGCGGGTGGTCGCGCCGATCGCCGCGATCCGCGCCGCCCGCCAGATCTATCCGCGCTCAGAGATCCAGCGCGCCAGCCTGTGCCGGCACGAAGGCGGCCTTGTCTACGTGCTCACGGCTCTGCGGCGCGACGGCCAGTTCGTGCAGGTCATGGTGGACGCCCAGTCCGGTCAGGTGCATGGACAATAACAGGAACGTGTCGCCGTCGGGACGGCGCCAACCGGGGAGTTGTTGAGGTGCGTCTGCTCGTCGTCGAGGACGACCGGGACATCAACCGGCAGGTGGTGAAGGCGTTGGAGGAGGCCGGCTACGTCGCCGACAAGGCCTTCGATGGCGAGGAGGGCGGCTTTCTCGGCGAGAGCGAGCCCTACGACGCCATCATCCTCGATATGGGCCTGCCCAAGACTGACGGCGTCACCGTGCTCCAGAACTGGCGCCGGGCCGGGGTGAAGACGCCCGTCATCATCCTCACCGCCCGCGACCGTTGGTCGGACAAGGTCGACGGCTTCGACGCCGGCGCCGACGACTACGTTACGAAACCCTTCCACATGGAGGAGCTGATGGCGCGGGTCCGCGCCATCCTGCGCCGCGTCGCTGGCCACGCCACCTCCCAGATCGCCTGCGGATCGGTGGTGCTCGACACCCGCTCCGGCCGCGTCTTCGTCGACGGCAACCCGATCAAGCTCACGAGTCACGAATACCGCCTGCTCTCCTACCTGATGCACCACACCGGCCGTGTGGTTTCGCGGGCCGAGCTGACGGAGCATCTCTACGACCAGGATTTCGACCGCGACTCGAACACCATCGAGGTCTTCGTCGGCCGGTTACGGAAGAAGTTGGCCGTGGACCTGATCCAGACTGTGCGCGGGCTGGGGTATCTGGTGGATGGGGCGCAGACGAAGGGGTAGGCCGGTTTAGGGGCCGCCGCGATCGGTCTGCGCGATAGTCGTCGCCCTTGTAGAGCAACTTTACGCCGTGGCCCTTGGCGACGGCGTAAGCGAAGCAGTCCTCCATGTTGAGACCTGCCGGATGTCCGGTGCTCTTGCCGTAACGCTCGTGTGCCGCGAGCGCCCGGTCGGCATCCTCCGGTGTGATCGGGACGACATTCACCCCCGATGCGCTCACGAAGGCGTCGACTTCGGCTCTGACCTCTCTGAGCCGGCGCGTCCGCTTGCGTCGAATTGCGAGCACGGCCTCGTAGATCGCGACCGGCGAGGTGATGGAGCCGGGCGAAGCCTCAAGGCGATCGGCCAATGCTCGGGCATCCGGCTCCCGCCTGATGGTCGCAACGATGGCGGACGCATCGACGAACATCATTCCCCGTTCAGGCTATCGTAGAAGGCCTTGTCCGCTTCGAGCCCGGTCGACGGCCATGCGGCGACCCGGTCCTGCAGCGGCTGCAGGCGCTCCCAGAGACTCGGCACTTCGGCGTCCCTCTGCAAGGCGTCGCGGACCGCCGATTTGATGGCCTCGTCCGTCGACACGCCTCTTCGCTCGGCAAGTGTCTGAACGAGTTGTTCCGTCTCCGCGTCGTCGATATCCAAAGCCACGGCGCTTCTCCCGTTCACCTCGGGTTGCTAGGAGGCGATGCAGATTAGCCGACCGTCGCCCCTCATGAAAATCCCATGACCGACCGCTTCTCCTGGCTGCCCATGCGCCGCCGCTCGATCGGCGTGCGGCTCGCGGTGTCGGCCCTGCTGTCGAGCGCGGCGATCCTGGTCATCGCGGCCTGGATCCTCACGACACTGTATCGCGAAAACACCGAGCGCTCGTTCGACAGCCGGCTGCTGGTCTACGCCAACAACCTCGCCACCGACCTCGTCTCGCCGAACGATCCCGAGGCGCGCTCCTTCGCGCTGGGCGATCCGCGCTTCGACCTGCCACTGTCTGGCTGGTACTGGCAGGTCGGGCATCCGGATGCGAAGCCGCGGGACCTGCGCACCTCGCGCTCCCTCGTCGGCGTGCCGCTGAAGGGCCCGGACCAGGCCGGCACCGCGACGATCGGGCAGATCCGCCAGGGCTACGGCCACGGCCAGGACGACCGGCTGCTGCGCATCGTCGAGCGCGACGTCGATGTCGGCCAGGACGGGCGCTACACCGTGCGCGTGGCCGGCCCGGCGGACGAGATCGTCAACGAGGTCGACCGGTTCCGCTTCTCGCTTTCCGTGACCTTCGGCCTGCTCGGCCTGTCCCTGGCCCTGACGGCTTTGCTGCAGATCCGGTTCGGCCTCGCGCCGCTGAAGCGCCTGCGCGCGGCGCTGGGCGCGATCCGCCGCGGCGAGGCCCACCACATCCCCGGCGAGTATCCGCACGACATTGCGCCGCTGGCGAGCGAGACCAACCTGCTGATCGAGACCAACCGCGAGATCCTGGAGCGCGCCCGCACCCAGGTCGGCAACCTCGCCCATGCGCTGAAGACGCCGCTCTCGATCATCGTCAACGAGGTCGCCTCCAGCGACGCCCCGCCCGAACTCGCCGAAAAGATCCGCGAGCAGGCCGCGGTGATGCGCGACCAGGTGAACTACCACCTCGACCGGGCGCGCGCCGCGGCGCTCGCCGGCACCCTCGGCACCTCCACAGAGATCGAGCCGGCGCTTGCCGGCCTCGTGCGTACCTTCGGAAAGATCTATCGCGACAAGGACATCGCCTACGAGGTGCGCGTGTCCGAGGGGCTGCGCTTTCGTGGCGAGCGCCAGGATTTCGAGGAGATGGTCGGCAACCTCGTCGACAACGCCTCGAAATGGGCGAGCGGGCGGGTGGCGATCACGGCCGAGCCCGTCGGCGAACAGGATTTCGCGCGGCTCCTCGTCACGATCGAGGATGACGGCCCCGGCCTGCCGGAGGAGGACCGCGTGAAGGTTCTCACCCGCGGACGCCGCCTCGACGAGACCAAGCCCGGTTCGGGCCTCGGGCTCTCGATCGTCGCCGATCTCGCCGCCCTCTATCGCGGCCGCTTCCGCCTGGAGGCCGCCGCGCTCGGGGGCCTGCGGGCCGTGCTGGAGGTGCCGGGGGACGGACCTGCGACGGCGGTGCAGCGTTAGTCCGCCGCCGTTACGAGCCGTTGCACCTGTGTTAAGGCCGCTCCTGCGGCGTCGGTGGGTCCGCGGCTTCCTGGGCGATGATGACGGCGATCTGGTTCATCCTGGCGATCATGACCGGTGCGGCCGTGCTCGTCCTGCTCTGGCCGCTGACGCGCCGGAGGAAGGCCTCGCCGGATGCCGGCTCCCAGGCCGGGCTCACCACCGAGACAGGCTTCTACGAGGACCAGCTCGCCGAGATCGAGCGCGATCTCGGCCGCGGCCTGATCGGGCCGGCCGAGGCCGAGGCCGCCCGCACCGAGGCTGCCCGCCGCCTGCTGCGGGCAGCCTCGGTGCG
>NZ_VRVE01000138.1:0-5400 GCF_008040035.1 Methylobacterium sp. WL9 | reverse complement strand
GGGCGGGGCGAGGTCGAAGCGCCGCCGGATGGCGCCGAGGAGCCGCCGCTCGACGGACTTGTAGGCGTCGCCGATCGCGGCCTTCAGGGGCGAGATGATGTCGCCGATGACGTATTCGGGCGCGTCGTGCAGGAGCAGTTCGAGGCGCTGCGCCGGCCCGTCGCCGCCGGGCAGACCACCGCCGATCGCCTCGACCAGCAGCGAGTGCTGCGCGACCGAAAAAACGTGCGGACCGTGCGTCTGCCCGTTCCAGCGGGCGACGCGGGCGAGGCCATGCGCGATGTCGGCGATCTCGACGTCGAGCGGAGAGGGGTCGAGCAGGTCGAGGCGCCGGCCCGACAGCATGCGCTGCCACGCGCGGGGCGGCTGTTTCGAAGCCGTCATGCCGGCGCCAAAGCCGCGCAGGCCGCGTGGCGGTGGCAGCCGGCGAGGTGGTCGTTGACCATGCCGGTCGCCTGCATGAAGGCATGGATGATGGTCGGCCCGCAGAAGCTGAAGCCCTTCGCCTTCAATGCCTTCGCGATTCTTTGCGAGACCTCGGTCTCGGTGGCGATGTCGGCGCGCGTTTGCGCACCGGACTGGACCGGCGTCCCATCGACGAAATCCCAGAGAAAGCGCGAAAACCCCGGTCCGCTCTCCTCGATCGCGAGCCAAGCGCGGGCTCCGGCGATGGTGCCGACGATCTTGGCGCGGTTCCGGATGATGCCGGTATCCGTCATCAGCCGCGCCACGTCGGCGTCGGTGAAGCGCGCGATCGTTTCAGGCTCGAACCCTGCGAAGGCGCTGCGGAACCCCTCGCGACGGCGCAGGATCGTGATCCAGGACAGCCCGGCCTGGAAGCCGTCGAGGATCAGCTTTTCGTAGAGCGCGCGGGAATCGAACTCCGGCACACCCCATTCGGTGTCGTGATAGGCGACGTATGTCGCGTCGAGCCCGGCCCACCAGCAGCGCGGGCAGCCGTCGGGATGGGTGGTGATGAGGCCGGTCACGTCCGCCATGCGGCGTCAGCCCGCTGCCGCCGCGGCATCGGCCGGGAAGGCGAAAGTGGCGAAGGCCGGCTTCTCGACACCGGCCAATAAACCGCCGGCGCGCACCGGCTCTCCGGTGGCGAGGGCGTCGCCGAGGCGGTCGAGGCGGATCGCGGCGAGCCCGCGCCCTCCGGCGGCGCTGCCCGTGGTGCCGAGATTCTTCTGCCCGGCCGTCACCTCGCTGCCGGCGGGGGCGGCCTCACCGTCGCTGTAGACTAGCGGCACGATACGGGTGCGGGCGGTGCCGCGGTGCTGCATGCGCGAGACCACCTCCTGGCCGACATAGCAGCCCTTGCGGAAATCGACCCCGCCGATCTGGTCCATCAGCGCCTCGTGCGGAAAGGCGTCGCCGAAGGCGAAGTCGCGCCCGCCTTCTGGCACGCCGAGGGCGATGCGATGGGCGTGGTAATACTGCTCGGTGGCATCCGCCGAGAACGCGCCCTCCGAAAAGTAGAGGCGTACGCCGAGCTGCGACAGGCGCCCATCGGCGAAGCGCGGCACCTCGGCGCTGGTCTCGGCACCGTCCCAGGCGGCGCCGACGCCCTGGGACGGATCGACCGCGATCGTGACCTTGGCGCGCAGCTTGTAGAGGGTCAGGCGCTTGACGAGGGCCGGCACCTGCTCGGCCGCCACGTCGAGGCGGAACGCTTCGGGTCCGGCGCGCGAGACCAGGAAATCGAACTGGATCTTTCCCTGCGGGGTCAGCAGGGCGCCGAGGCGGGCCTCGCCCTCGGGCAGGGTCTCGACGTTGCAGGTGAGGATGCCCTGCAGGAAGGAGGTCGCCGGCTCGCCGGTGACCGTGACGACGGCGCGGTCCGGCAGCAATGCGATCGGCATGAGGCCTCCTGAATGGCGCCGCACCCATTTGCGCGCGGCCAGCGGCTGACATAAGCCGCCCGGCAGTGAGCCTCAATGTGGAGCGGCCGGTGACGGAGACGCCTTTCGATCTCGTGCTGACGGGCGGCACGGTGGTCAACCACGATGGCGAGACCCGGGCCGATCTCGGCATCCGGGCCGGCCGCGTCGCCGCCATCGGCGATCTATCCCGAGCGCAGGCCGTCGAGACGCGCGATTGCACCGGCCTGCACCTGCTGCCCGGCGTGATCGACAGCCAGGTCCACTTTCGCGAGCCGGGACTCGACCACAAGGAAGATTTGGAGTCCGGCTCGCGCGCAGCCGTGATGGGCGGCGTGACGGCGGTGTTCGAGATGCCGAACACCAACCCGCTGACCACGAGCGCCGCGGCGCTCGCCGACAAGGTCGGCCGCGCACATCACCGGATGCATTGCGACTTCGCCTTCTGGGTCGGCGGCACGCACGAGAACGCCGATCAGGTCGCCGACCTCGAGCGGCTGCCGGGCGCCGCCGGCATCAAGATTTTCGTGGGTTCCTCGACCGGCGCGCTGCTGGTGGAGGACGATGCCGGGGTGCGCGAAATCCTGAAACGCATCCGCAGGCGCGCCGCCTTCCATTCGGAAGACGAGCCGATGCTGCGCGAACGCAAGGATCTTCGGATCTCCGGGGATCCGTCCTCGCATCCGGTCTGGCGCTCACCCGAAGTCGCGGTGAAGGCGACGCGGCGCCTGATCGCGCTGGCCCGCGAGACCGGCGCGCGCATCCACATCCTGCACATCTCGACCGCCGACGAGATGCCGATCCTGGGCGAGGCAAAAGACCTCGTGAGCGTCGAGGTGACGCCGCATCACCTGACGCTGGACGGCAGCGAGGCCTATGCCCGCCTCGGCACGCTGGTGCAGATGAACCCGCCGGTGCGCGACGCCGCCCATCGCGACGGGATCTGGCGGGGGCTGACCCAGGGCATCGCCGACGTGCTCGGCTCGGACCACGCCCCGCATACGCTGGAGGAGAAGGCCAAGCCCTATCCGGACTCGCCCTCCGGCATGACCGGGGTGCAGACGCTGGTGCCGATCATGCTCGACCACGTCGCGGCCGGGCGGCTCTCGCTCGCACGCTTCGTCGACCTGACCAGCGCCGGGCCGAAGCGGCTGTTCGGGATCGCGCGCAAGGGCCGGCTGGCGGTGGGCTACGATGCCGACGTGACCGTGGTCGACCTGAAGCGCCGCGAAAAAATCCGCAACGACTGGATCGCTTCGAAATGCGGCTGGACGCCCTATGACGGCGTCACCGTCACCGGCTGGCCGGTCGGCACGCTGGTGCGGGGCATCCCCGTCGTGTGGCAGGACGAACTCGTAACGCCGTCGCGCGGCGAAGCCGTCGTGTTCGAAGAGGCCCTGCATCCGCTTTCGTGACGCAGAGACCGGATCCGGGCCGGATCATTCTGAAGACCCGGGATGCAGCGAAGCGTATCCCGGCAGGGAAGCCTCAGTGGATACCTGAGCGATCGGCCCGGCGAACGACGTCCTAATGATGAAGCGTCGTCGTGAAGCCGCCGGCGCGGATGCGCTCCGGCAGGCCTTCGGCGTAGGTCGCCGTGGCGTCTTCGCCATAGGTGGCAACAAGTTCCTGGAAGGCCGCGAACAGCGCGGCCTGCGCCATGCAATCCCCGTCGAGTCCGTCGAGACAGCCCTCCGCGAAGGCTTCGGTGACGAGGCCCAAGGCGACGCGCTTGTCATCGCTGTCGACGTCGAAGGTTTCGGCGGCGGTTTCCTGGAGCATGGTCTCGCGCATGTTTCGGGCCGATCCGTTGTCCGGCGAAGCATCGAGACGATAGGATGCTTGGGCGGCGGCGACCAGCGGGGAATTGCGAAGAGGTTAACGTTGACGCTGCGATTGGAGCGATCGTCGTAACCAAGCGGTGACGTGGCCTTTCGGCAACAGGATCACCCGCCGAAGCGGCCGGCGATGCCGTGTGACAGGCGTTCGCCCTCGCCGAGATAGCGGTTGGTGGCCTCGGCCGCCGAGGGTGTGCAGACCCGGTAGGTCAGGGCGTAGCCGCGGTAGCCGCGGTTGTAGGCACCGGCGAGCCGGTCACGGCGGTTCGGCGTAACTCCTTCGGATTCCAGGATGGATTTCATCCGCGTGGGCCATTCGGCGGCATCGCCCGCCTCGCAGAGGCCGCGCAGGAAGGCCAGAGCGCCGATGATCTCGGAGAGGCGTAGCAGGTCGCGGTCGTAGGGGGCCGGCGGCGGCTCGGCAGGCGGCGGAGGCTCCTTGTCCGGAGCCTTCTGCTGAGGCTGCGGACGCACCGGTGCGCCGCGCTGCTGGGCGAGGGCCGTGGCGGCCGGAGCGCCGGCAAGCAGCGCCGACAGCAGGATCGGGCCGAGGCGGCGGATCACCTAAACGCCTCCATTTACACGGGAAATCGCCTCGGCCAGCGTGCCCGCGAGACCCGGCGTGGTCTCCAGTTCGGCGATGTCGTCGAGCCGTACCCAGCGTACGTCGAGAGCCTCGGGACCGGGTTTCGGCTCGCCGGAGAGCCAGGTCGCGGCATGGGGGTGGATGACGAAGTGGTGGCGCAGGCGCCCGGCCTCGTCGCGCAGGATGATCTCGGTGGGCGTCAGGCTGGTGCCGACGACTGCGGCGACCACGCCAACCTCTTCCTGCAACTCACGAATTGCCGCATCCGCCAACGGTTCTCCGGCCTCGACGAGGCCTCCCGGCAGCGTCCAGACGCCTTGCATCGGTGGGTTGGCGCGGGCGGCAAGCAGGACCAAGCCGTCACGGACCACGGCGATCGAGACGCCGATATAGGGACGGGTCGGAAACAGCCGGTCGTCATTGGTCATGGATAATCCTGGTGATGACCGTGCATGCGCCAGGGTTTGTACCGGGGCATTCATCGCGGCAGGTTTCCCGGCAGATTCGCGGGGACGATCGCCAACCGGCCGTCGGCGAGGCCGACGAGCACGCGAGCCCGCCCGCCACGCCCGAGCGCCGCGACACCGAGCGCCGCCGGACCCGGCAGCAGGATTCGCGTCCGCTCCTCGATGCCGCCCGTCAACGAGACGATCGCGAGCGTGCCGCGGTCGGCCGCGGGGAGGGCGAGGGTTGCCGGCTTGCCGCGCTCGCCCGGAATCACCGCGGCGAGGTCGAGGTCGGCACTGGGGCCGGCATAGCCCGGCGCTTCGGCGGCGAGGGTGAGGGCGCCGCCGGCATAGGACCAGAGCTGCAGCACGCCGCCGCCGTCGGCCTCGCGGATCGTCGCGACCTGGGGGCGGCCACCGCCCGAGAAGTCGGCGATGCCGGCGATGGCGAGTGGCGTGCCGCCGGCCTGCGGCGGCGTGCGTGCGACGAGGCTCCAGGCACCCGCAGCGTCTTTGGGAGCGTCCTTGGCGACGTCCTTGGCGGCAAGGACCAGCGCGGAGGCGGCGCCCGGCCCGGCGGTGACGGCGAGCACCGCCGGCTTGCCGTCGAGCGTCGCGATGCGCGGCCGGCGGACGGTGGCGAAGGC
>NZ_VRVE01000137.1:0-5576 GCF_008040035.1 Methylobacterium sp. WL9 | reverse complement strand
GCCCTATCCCGATCGCGCCGCGATCGAGGACGGCGCGCTCGGCGACCGGGCCAAGCCTCTGCTCTGGCTGCGCGATCCGGTCGACCTGTTCGTGCTGCAGGTGCAGGGATCGGGACGCGTGAGTCGCCGGGATCGGAAATGCCGGCCTCTCCGGCATGGCGCTCGCATCCAATGAGACGGCAGTGAGACCGGTCAGCCTCCTGCCCCCCGAGGCCGATCCCCGCGATCACCTGCGCGCACTGTTCTCGGCCTCGGCCCAGGGCGCCTCGGAGCCGGCCCGGCGCGACACGCCGATCCGTCTTGCCGCGATCCAGGCGCGGCCGGATACCGCGCCGGACGACATCTTCGCCGTCGAGGCCGTCGCGACCCGCTTCTCCACGCGCAGCCCCGGCGACGAACTCGCCGCCTCGCATTTTTCCGGGCCGGCCGTCGCGCGCGTCCGAAACTGATCAGCGCGGCGAGAACCGGCTAATCCGTCTTCCCCGCACAATGTAGCTTTCGGCCGGCTTGGCCGGGGCTTTCGGCTCCTCGGGTGCGGGAGCCGGCGGCGGAGCCTTTCCGAACCGCTCGATCCGCACGCCGGCGCAGTGGCCGCTGCGCCAGACCAGCCTGACGCGGAGCAAGAAGGCGTAGCCGACCACCTTCAGCTGGAACGCGTCGGGCAGTACGACCGTGTCCGGCAGGCCCAGCCGAGCGCCGGATTTCGAGACGTCCTTCACGGTGCAGGGGATCTCGGTCCCGTCGCGCAACAGGATCAGGCCGATCCAGTTCGTCGGTGTCCGCGCTTCGCTGCGCCGTTCGAGCACGATCGTGTCGGCGGCCGCGGACGAGCCGGTGCCCGCCCCGCCGGACGTCCCGAGAGACCTGATGAGCGCCTCTCCCGGCATGATGAACCCGATCGCCTCCGCAAGCCCCCAGGTTCTCACCGAGAGCTTGATGTCTTCTCTATTCGTCCATGCAAATGGCGGCGGGCGACATCGAAATCTGTTTTCCCGAAATGCGAAGAACGCCCGACGGGGAAGTTCGGCGAACAGCGCCGCCTCCGTCGCGAATCGATCTCAGGCACTAAAAGCCACCGGAACGGCTTCGGAGACGGCCGATCCGCCGTCCCGCCGCCGTTTTGCACGGTTCGGCTCGCTGCACGGCACAACCCGCTGGGTCGGACACCCGAAGCACGAGTTCCCGGCGAAGGCGATCCAAGCACTCACCTGATCTGCGCGATCCCGTCGATACTTACGTAGTTCGGTCACGAGGCGACCTGTCATCGCCCTCCGCCTTCTTGCGGAGACGGCGACCGGCCACCCCGATCGCCCTCCCGCGATGCAGCGACGAATGTGGGCGGCGGCGGGGCAACGGGCTCTTGCCGGTGGGGGCGGCCCGGCTAACATGGCGTCATCCAGTCGCGTCCAAACACCATAACCCTGGGGGCAGGGAGCCAAGCGCATGCAGGAAGCGATTCGCGTGAAACCCACGCAGGACGGCACCTACACGGTCTATCGCGGCACCATGGCGTTGGTGGCAGGCCTGACCCGCCTGCAGGCGGAAAGGTACGAGGCCAGCATCGCCGCCCGCCAGCAGGCGGCTCGCAACGGCCGCCTCGCCCAATTCGGCTGAGCAGGTCTTCCTCGATCACAGACCGTGCTCGATCGCAGGCCTTGCTCGATCGACGACTCAGGCGCGAATCCCCAGGATTCTCGCCTTTTCCATGCCGTCAGGCGCGCGTCAGCACGAGCGATCCGAGCGCGCCGATGGTGCCCTCCTCGGTGAGGCCACGCTCCGTCGCCGTGATCGCGAAGCGGCCGCCGTCGCGCGCGATGTCGAAGAGGTAATAGGCGGCCCGGTGGTTCTCGCGAATGCTCTGTGCGGAGGCCGAGGGCGCGCCGACGATCGGCACCGCACCGTTCGGCCCCTCGACGAAGGCGACGCTGCCGACGTGGTTGTGCCCGTGCAGGATCAGGTCCGCACCGGCCCGGGCGATCATTGCGGTGAAGGCCGCCGCGTCCTTCAACTCGCGACCCGAACGCGCGCCGCCGGGATGGGGCGGATGGTGGATCATCACCACTCGGAAGGGCGGCTCGGGCTCGGCCGCGAGATCGCACAGCAGGCGCTCCGCCGCCGCGATCTGGGGCGGCCCGACTCGGCCCGTAGCCGCGAAGGGCTTCGTCGGGATCGCCGAGGACAGGCCGACCAGGGCGAGCGGGCCGCGGCGGCGCAGATATGGGAACACGCCGGCCAAGCCGTTGTCGTCCCCGGTCCAGGCGCCGCAGGTGCCGAGCAGGCCTTCGAGCGAGCCGCGCACGTAGGCGTCGTGGTTGCCCGGCACGAAGCTGACCCGGTCGGCCGCGCCGAGGGCTTCGAGGAAGATCCGCGAGGTCGCCCACTCGTCCGGCAGGCCGATGTTGCAGAGGTCGCCGGTGCAGGCGACGTGGTCGCTGCCCTGCAGGTGCAGGTCGGCGACCAGCGCCGCCAGCAGGTCCATGTCGTGGTGCCGGCCGCGGCCGCGCCGCCAGTTGACGTAGCCGGTGGCGCGCTTGCTGAGGAGCTGGCGCAGCTTGGGCCGGGGCAGCGGTCCAACATGCGGATCGGTGATGTGAGCGAGACGGAACATCGGCGTGGGGTCTGGCCGCGGCGGTGAGCGGGAAGCAGGCCACCCCGCATGTGCGTCAGCGGCGCCCGAGGTCAACCGGCGCGTTTCTCGGCCGCCGAGGTTGCGCGGCAATCTTAACTGGCGTTACAGAACCGCGGCCCGCCGCGATTCCCTGTCGCGTGACCTCCGTGGCGGTCACGTCCCCGCGTCGCGGGACTGGAAGCTGAGCCGGTCCGCACCGGTGCCTCGCGAAAAAGCGCCATCACGAAGAGCGGGAGACCGCCCCCGGCACATGGGCCTCATCAAGACCATCGGCCGCAAGCCGCTCGTGCAGAAGGGGCTCGGCCTCGCCGCCTACGGCTATCTGAACCTCGTCCGGCGCACCAACCGCTTCACCACGGTGCCGGCCGACGCGAACGCGCTGCTCGACGCGACGGGCCCGTGCATCGCCGCGATGTGGCACGGCCAGCACATCATGATCTCGTTCATGAAGCGGCCGCAGGATCGCATCGCGACCATCATCTCCAAGTCCCCCGACGGCAACATCAACACGTATTCCCTGGAGCGGATGGGCGTTCGCGTCATGCGCGCCTCCGGCGCCCGCGGTCGCGCCGTGCGCGACGCCAAGGCGAAGGGCGGCGCCGAAGGCCTGCGCGCCATGGTCCGCGCCCTTAAGAACGGCGAGACCGTCTGCTTCTCCGCCGACGTGCCGAAGGTCTCGCGGGTCTGCGATGCCGGCATCATCATGCTCGCGCGCTTCTCCGGCCGCCCGATCCTGCCCGTCGCGGTGGTGACGAGCCGGCACATCCGCTTCAACAGCTGGGACCGCGCCTGCCTCGGGCTGCCCTTCGGCCGCGGCGCCATGGTGTTTGGCGAGCCGATCTTCGTGCCGCGCGAGGTCGAGCCCGAGTTCGTCGACAGCCTGCGCCTGAAGGTCCAGACCGAACTGAACCGCGTTCACGACCAGGCCTACACGCTGGTCGGACGTGAGGACCGGGTCGGGAATCCGGCATGACTCCGATGGACGCGAGCTACGACTTCGTCGGTTGCCAGCTATCGGTAGGCGCGCACCGCCGCCCAGACCGCTCCCGGCTGATGGCGTCGGTGCCACCACCTCCCCTTCCCCGGACGGGTGGAGCGTCAGCGGAACCCGATCCGGGGCCCAGCACACGACGTCGCGAAGCGTCGGCACCTCAGCGCCGTTCGTATCGAGCCGCTGGCGCGGCCCTTTTCGCGCTGGCTCCCGGATCACCTTGCGCTTCGCTGCAGGCGTCCGGGAAAAGTGGGGCGGAGGCATGAGGGTTTCGGCGCTCCCCATCACGCTGAAGGCCTACCGCGCCGGGCTCTACCTCGGCGAGCCTGCCGTCGCCGGCCTGCTCGCCTGGCGCTCTCATCGCGGCAAGGAGGATCCCGGCCGCCTGCCCGAGCGGCGCGGCCGTCCCGGCCGGGCGCGGCCGACGGGCAAGCTCGTCTGGATGCACGGAGCCAGCATCGGCGAGTCACTCTCGCTGATCGGGCTGGTCTCCGGCATGATCGCGCGCGGTTTTTCCGTGCTCGTGACCACGGGCACCAAGAGCGCCGCCGAACTGCTCAGCACGCGGTTGCCGGCCGGCGCCGTCCACCAGTACATGCCGCTCGATGCGCCGCGCTGGATCGAGCGCTTCCTCGACCATTGGCAGCCCGACCTCGCCCTCGTCGCCGAATCCGAGATCTGGCCCAACACCGTGATCTCGCTGCACCGGCGCGCGGTGCCGCTGATCGTGGTCAACGGCCGGATGTCGGAGCGCTCGTTCAAGGGCTGGGCGCGCTCGCCCCGCACCGCCGAGGCCTTGCTCTCCCGGATCTCGATCTGCCTCGTCCAGACCAAGGACGATGCCGAGCGCTATGCCCGCCTCGGCGCACCGCGCGTGAAGGTGGTCGGAAACCTCAAATACGATTCCGCCGTGCCGCCGGCCGACGCGCAGCAGCTCGCCTATCTCGGCGACATGGTCGGCGACCGGCCGGTCTGGGTCGCGGCCAGCACGCATCCCGGCGAGGACGCGGTGGTGGCCGAGGCCCATGCCCTGCTGAAAGACAGGCTGCCGAACCTCCTCACCGTGATCGTGCCGCGCCATCCACGCCGCGGCGAGGCGGTCGCCGCCTGCGCCGCCGCCCTGGGTCTGCGCACCAGCCGCCGCTCCATGAACGGCAGGCCGCATCCGCAAGTCGATCTCTACGTCGCCGACACCCTCGGCGAACTCGGCCTGTTCTACCGGCTCAGCCCCCTCGTCTTCCTCGGCGGCTCGCTGGTGCCCCATGGCGGCCAGAACCCGATCGAGCCGGTGCGCCTCGACACGGCGGTCCTGCACGGCCCCCATGTCGGCAACTTCCTGGAGCCGTACCGTGCGCTCGATACCGCCGGGGGGGCGCTGACCGTCACCGATGCCCGCGATCTCGCAGCCGCGGTGGGCGACCTGCTGGCCGACCATCGCCGCATCGACGCCATGGCCGAGCGCGGACATGCGGCGCTGGAGCCGTTCGAGGGCGCGGTCGCGCGCACGCTCGCCGTGCTCGACACCTTCGTCGCGCAGCTGACGCTCGCCGCCCGGTCGCCGGCCTAAATGCGCGCGCCCGGCTTCTGGTCAGGCCCGGCCTCGCATCCCCTGGCGCGGGCCCTCGCGCCCGTCGGCGCGGCCTACGGACGCCTGACGGCGCGGCGCATGGACGGGTTGGGCGAGCGCACGGCCTGTCCGGTGCTCTGCGTCGGCAACCTGACGCTCGGCGGCGCCGGCAAGACGCCCACCGCAATCCGCATCGCCGCGCTGCTGCAGGAGGCCGGGGCGCGGCCGGCTTTCCTGACGCGCGGCTATGGCGGGCGGGAGCGTGGCCCCCTCCTCGTCGATCCCGAACGACATGACTCCGAGAAAATCGGCGACGAGCCGTTGCTGCTGGCGCGGGTCGCGCCGACGGTGGTGGCGCGCGAGCGCCCGGCCGGTGCCCGGCTCTGCGC
>NZ_VRVE01000136.1:2500-5845 GCF_008040035.1 Methylobacterium sp. WL9 | reverse complement strand
GTCTGTGGGGGTATTTGGTTGCGGGGGTAGGATTTGAACCTACGACCTTCAGGTTATGAGCCTGACGAGCTACCGGGCTGCTCCACCCCGCGCCGGGTGTCGGGATCCGTGTATGGATCGCGTCGGTGTCGGCGTTGCGGGTCCGGTTGAAGGGCCGCGCCGTGTGGCTGGTGACGAGGGAGGGTGACGTGTCACGGCAATTGCGTTTGGCAGGCCTGGCGGCGACCGACTCTCCCGTGCCTTGAGACACAGTACCATGGGCGCTGGTGCGTTTAACGGCCGAGTTCGAGATGGGATCGGGTTCTGGGCACACCGCTCGAGCCACCAGACCGGCCAAGCGCAATTGTTGCGTGATGTGGCGTGGTCATGTTCGGCAAGCATGTCATTGGTCTTCATCGCGACCGTGATCGCGTCGTGTTCGTTTCGCGGACAGTGATCATGAGAGCGATCAAGCCGATCGGGCGATTAGTACTGGTCAGCTCAACGCGTCACCGCGCTTGCACATCCAGCCTATCGACGTGGTCGTCTTCCACGGCCCTCAAGGGAGTACTCGTTTCGAGGTGGGTTTCCCGCTTAGATGCCTTCAGCGGTTATCCCGTCCGTACGTAGCTATGCTGCACTGCGGCTGGCGCCACAACAGCTCCACCAGAGGTACGTTCATCCCGGTCCTCTCGTACTAGGGACAAATCCTCTCAATACTCCAACACCCACGGCAGATAGGGACCGAACTGTCTCACGACGTTCTGAACCCAGCTCACGTACCACTTTAATCGGCGAACAGCCGAACCCTTGGGACCTTCTCCAGCCCCAGGATGTGATGAGCCGACATCGAGGTGCCAAACGACCCCGTCGATATGGACTCTTGGGGGTCATCAGCCTGTTATCCCCGGCGTACCTTTTATCCGTTGAGCGATGGCCCACCCACGCGGGACCACCGGATCACTATGACCGACTTTCGTCTCTGCTCGACATGTCCGTCTCGCAGTCAAGCGGGCTTATGCCATTGCACTCAGCGAGCGATTTCCGACCGCTCTGAGCCCACCTTCGTACGCCTCCGTTACGCTTTGGGAGGCGACCGCCCCAGTCAAACTGCCTGCCATGCGCGGTCCCGGACCCCGATCAAGGGTCGCGGTTAGACCACCATATCTACAAGGGTGGTATTTCAAGGATGGCTCCACACGAGCTGGCGCCCATGCTTCAAAGCCTACCACCTATCCTACACATGCCGACACGAAGGCCAGCGCAAAGCTACAGTAAAGGTGCACGGGGTCTTTCCGTCTGACCGCAGGAACCCCGCATCTTCACGGGGAATTCAATTTCACTGAGCCGATGCTGGAGACAGCGGGGAGATCGTTACGCCATTCGTGCAGGTCGGAACTTACCCGACAAGGAATTTCGCTACCTTAGGACCGTTATAGTTACGGCCGCCGTTTACCGGGGCTTCAATTCAAGGCTCTCACCTCTCCTCTTAACCTTCCGGCACCGGGCAGGCGTCAGGCCCTATACGTCGTCTTACAGACTTCGCAGAGCCCTGTGTTTTAGATAAACAGTCGCCACCCCCTGGTCTGTGCCCCTCTGCCCTGGTTGCCCAAGACAGAGGCCTCCTTATCCCGAAGTTACGGAGGCAAATTGCCGAGTTCCTTCAGCATCGTTCTCTCAAGCGCCTTGGTATACTCTACCAGTCCACCTGTGTCGGTTTCGGGTACGGTCTCTCGCAGAGGCTATTTCCTGGGACCCCTTCACGGCCGGACCAATCCGATAAGGTCCGACAATATACGGCATCCGTCACCATCTGCTGGCCGGGGAATATTCACCCCGTTCCCATCGACTACGCCTTTCGGCCTCGCCTTAGGGGCCGGCTAACCCTGCGCAGATTAACTTTACGCAGGAACCCTTGGACTTTCGGCGAGAGTGTCTTTCACACTCTTTGTCGTTACTCATGTCAGCATTCGCACTTCTCATACCTCCAGGACCCCTCACAGGTATCCCTTCACAGGCCTAGAGAACGCTCCGCTACCGCGTGACCCCGAAGGATCACACCCTAAGCTTCGGCTCGTGGCTTGAGCCCCGTTACATTTTCGGCGCAGGAACCCTTATTTAGACCAGTGAGCTGTTACGCTTTCTTTAAAGGATGGCTGCTTCTAAGCCAACCTCCTGGTTGTTTTGGGATTCCCACATCCTTTCCCACTTAGCCACGAATTGGGGGCCTTAGCTGTAGGTCAGGGTTGTTTCCCTCTCCACGACGGACGTTAGCACCCGCCGTGTGTCTCCCGCGCAGTACTCTCACGTATTCGGAGTTTGGTTGGGTTTGGTACCGCTGTGGGCGGCCCTAGCCCATCCAGTGCTCTACCCCGTGAGGTATTCACGCGAGGCGCTACCTAAATAGCTTTCGCGGAGAACCAGCTATTTCCGAGTTTGATTGGCCTTTCACCCCTAGCCACACGTCATCCAAGACCTTTTCAACGGGCACTGGTTCGGACCTCCAGTGGGTGTTACCCCACCTTCATCCTGCACATGGCTAGATCACTCGGTTTCGGGTCTAAAGCCACGAACTGAACGCCCTATTCAGACTCGCTTTCGCTGCGCCTACACCTACCGGCTTAAGCTTGCTCGTAACTTTAAGTCGCTGACCCATTATACAAAAGGTACGCAGTCACCCAGGACGAACCTTGGGCTCCTACTGTTTGTAAGCATTCGGTTTCAGGTGCTATTTCACTCCCCTCGTCGGGGTGCTTTTCACCTTTCCCTCACGGTACTGGTTCACTATCGGTCGCTGAGGAGTACTTAGGCTTGGAGGGTGGTCCCCCCATGTTCAGACAGGATTTCACGTGTCCCGCCCTACTCGAGTCCTGCTAATCGTCCGTCCCGTACGGGGCTATCACCCATCTCGCCGGCCTTTCCAGACCGTTCCGGTAAACTCATAACAGGCACTGGCCTGATCCGCGTTCGCTCGCCACTACTGACGGAGTCTCGTTGATGTCCTTTCCTCCGGGTACTGAGATGTTTCAGTTCCCCGGGTTCGCTTCAAACCCCTATTTTATTCAGGGCATGATACCTTCATGTGACCAATCGTAGTGGGGATCCAGACGACCCGAAGGTCGGCTGTATCCTCAATACGAAAGGTCGAAGGTGGGTTTCCCCATTCGGAAATTCCTGGATCAAAGCTCGTTCGCAGCTCCCCAAGACTTATCGCAGCGTACCACGTCCTTCATCGCCTCTCAGCGCCAAGGCATCCACCGAATGCTCTTAAGGCACTTGATCGCTCTCATGATCGATGTCCGCAAAACGAACCGGTTCGAAGAACCAGAACGATCGCAGCCACGGTCACGATAAAGACCGGTGACG
>NZ_VRVE01000135.1:0-5869 GCF_008040035.1 Methylobacterium sp. WL9 | reverse complement strand
CCGCCGACCGCAGCACCCAGGCCGGCGCCGAGGGCGCCGCCGCCCAGCGCGCGTTCGCCGGGGGTGTTGCAGGCGCCGACGGAGAGCGCCAGGGTGCAGGCCAGGATGGCCGCTGTGATCTTCTTCATGGTCGTACGACTCCCTTGTGCATCGGCCCGCCCGGCCGTTTTCGCCGTGGCGTACCTCGAGGCCGTCACCGGCCTTCTCACGCAGGCAGGTCACGCGATACGGTCAAGATTGGGGCAGCGGGCGCGCGGGGCATGACATTTCCCGCGCGACGCGCCATCTGACGCCCAAGCTGTTGCGCAAACACACCGAAATCGTCGAGGATCCGATGTCGAAAGCCACCCTGATCGTCCGCAAGGCCGCCGTCCGGCCGGAGCAGGTCGTCGACGCCGTGGTGCTCGACCATGCCGCGCGGAAAGCTGCGACGGGCCGGCTAAGTGCCTCGGGCGGAACGGTTTTCGACCTCGCCCTGGAGAAGACCGTGCAGGTCGAGGACGGCGACGCCTTCCGCCTCGACGACGGCCGGCTCGTCGCGGTGAAGGCGGCGGAGGAGGCGCTGCTCGAAGTGCGCGCCGGCAATCCGGCGCGGCTGGTCCGCCTCGCCTGGCAGCTCGGCGGCAGCCACGTGCCGGCGGAGGTCGGCCCCGATGTCCTCTATGTGCCTGAGAGCGCGGCGGAATTGGTGCGCGGTTCGGGCTGCTCTGCGAGCCCTGTCACCCGCGCCTTCAAGCCCGAGAAGGAGGCCCACGACCACAGCACCTGCGGGCACGACCACAGCCACGATCACGCGCATCACCACCACGACCACGGGCAAGCCCACGATGCTGCCCTGGATAGTCACGGCCATCGCCATGATGCACACGGGCATGCGCATCACGGCCACCATGAGCCGCACGATCACGATCACGCCGGGCACGACCACCACGACCACTGAAGCGCGAAAAGGGGCGTCTCAGGCCGCGTTCGGGTCCTCGATCCGCGTCGCGATCCACAGGACGTGCCGCCGCCCGTCTGTGATGTTGGAGCGGATGCGGATCTCCTCCACCGCGAAACCCGTGCGGCGCAGCCGGGCCTTGAACTTGCGGTCGGGGTGCCCCGACCAGACGGCGAGGATGCCGCCGGGCCGCAGCGCCCAGCGGGCGCGCTTGAGGCCCCATGCGTCGTAGAGGCGGTCGTTCTGCCGCCGGGTCGCGCCCTCCGGGCCGTTGTCGACGTCGAGCAGGATCGCATCGTAGGCGGCGGGCGCGGCCTGGATCACGCGGTTGACGTCCTCGACCCGGATCTCGACGCGCGAATCGTCCAGGCTGCCGCCGAAGAGATGCGCCAGCGGGCCGCGCGCCCAGGCCGCGACGGAGGGCACCAGCTCGGCGACGACGACGCTCGCCTGCGGCCCGAGCCCTTCGAGGGCGGCGCCGAGGGTGAAGCCCATGCCGAGCCCGCCGATGAGCATGCGGGCCTCCGGCCTGTCGCGCAGATGGTCGCAGGCGATCGTCGCCAGCGCCCGCTCGGAGGCGCAGAACAGGTCGCTCATCAGCTCGCACTTGCCCACCATGATGGTGAAGCCGTCGCTGCGCCGCATCAGCCGCATGGTGTCGGGCGTGCCCGGCACCGCGCCGACGTCGATTTCGGTCCAGGCGGTCGTGTCGGGCATGGGCAATTCGGAGCGAGTTTGAAGCGTGGCCGGGCGTGACTAGCAGACCCGGTGTCCTCCGGGGTAGGCGGCGGCGGCGGGCGGCGCTATGCAGGCGCCCGAAGCGAGGCCCGGATCCGGTCCGGTCCCTCGCGCTCTCAGGTCCTTCAGGACGTCCCAGTGTCGCCGGCCCCTTTTCGTGGCCGCGACCGATCGTACGAGTCACACCCCCACCATGGCCAAGCGCGTGAAGTCGAAGCCGCAGGAGCGCGGGTTCGTTCTGTTCGATGTCGTCTTCGAGGATGGCAGCCTCGCCTCCAACCGCCGCATCCCGATGGAAATCCTCGGCGGCCTCGACGGCGACGAGCCGGCGCGCACCATGATCGAGGAGCAGGAAGCCGAGATCGCCGAGAAGGCCGGGCGTCCGCCGCGCGTGATCCAGAACCTCAGCCGCACCCCGGCCCGCGAGCGCGAGCCGAAGCTGGTCTGATCCGGTTCACGATCCCGAGAGGCGTCGCGGTCCACGCGACCGCCTCTCGCCCGTGCCGCGTCGCCAGAATCTCTCACGGATCCCGGCGAGAACGGCGCAGACAGTCGGCTTCAAGCCGCCCGCACGTTGGCCAGAAACTGCTCGACCTCCGATCGAAGCTGGCCGGACTGGAGCGCGAGCTGGTCCGATGCCTGGGCGACGGACGCGGCGGCGGATCCGGCCTCGTCCGCAACCCGAGCGACCTCGGCGATGTCGGTCGTCATCTCACTCGTGCCGTTCGAGGCCTGGACCATGCTTCGGACGATTTCCTGCGTGGTGGCACCCTGCTCCTCGACCGCGGCGGCGATGCTGGTCGTGACGCGGTTCATGGCTTCGATCTGCGCGGTGATGTCCCGGATGGCATCGGAGGTCCCATGCGTCGCGGTCTGGATGGCGGCGACCTGTCGGGCGATCTCGTCCGTCGCGCGGGTCGTCTGACCGGCGAGTTCCTTGACCTCGGCGGCGACGACGGCGAAGCCCCGGCCCGCATCGCCGGCACGCGCGGCCTCGATCGTCGCGTTCAGGGCCAGCAGGTTGGTCTGGCCGGCGATGGTCGAGACCAGGCCGACGACGTCGCCGATGCGGGTCGCAGCCGTCGCCAGGGCGGCCATCGTCTGCTCGGTGCTCAGGGCGCCCTGGACGGCGCTCGCCGACAGACCGGCGGCCTGCTCGACCTGCCGTCCGATCTCCTGGACCGTCGTCCCGAGTTCCTCGGCCGCGGATGCGACCGCGTTCACGTTGCCGGCGGTCTGATGCGCTGCGCTGGCGACGTTCGTCGAGCGCTGCGACGTCTCCTCGACCGCCGAGCCCATGATGCCAGAGGAGGATTGCAGCCCCTCGACCGCGCCGGTGAGCTCTCCGACGATGCCGCCCACGGTCTCTTCGAACCGATCCGCGAGGTCGCGCAGCATGGTGCGACGGGCCTGCTCCTCGCGAAGGCGGACGGCCTCCGTCGTCTGCAATTGCTGCGCGGCGTCCTCCAGCGAGACGTCGCGGATGGTCACGACCGCCCGGGCGATGTCGCCGATCTCGTCCCGGCGGCGGCTTCCCGGCACCTCCGCCACGGTTTCGCGGGCGGCGAGGGATGCGAGCGCCCGCGTCAACGCCCCGAGGGGACGGACGATCGAGCGGGCCAGCAGCAGCCCGAGCACGGCCGTACCGAACAGGATGCACAGGCCGATCATGGTCAGGGTCCGCGACAGCGTCTCCACCGCGCTGACGGCCTCGCCCTGGCTCTGCTCGGCCACGATGGTCCAGGACGCGCCCAGCACGCTGACCGGCGACGTGGCGGCCAGGTGCGGGCCGTCGGGTGCGGCGTAGGCGAAGCTGGCGCCGCCCGTGATCTGCGAGGCGCGCATGCCGAGCGTGGTCAGGGGTGCGCCGGCCTTCGTGCCCTCGTCCAAGGGCGGGTTGCTGCGCAGGAGCCCATCGGCCCCGGTAGCGAGGACCTGGCCCGTCTCGCCGAGGCCGGCACGCTTCGACAGGGTCTGGTCGAAGAGGGCCGGCGTGACGCGCAACACGATGAACCCGATGCGCTCGGCCGCCTGGGCCGTCCCCATGGCGACGTTCGCGCGCTTGGTCATCGGCATGCCGATGAAGGCGGACGGCCCGGTCCCCACCGGATAGGCCGCGAAATCCTCGAACAGGTCCGAATCCGTGGCTGCGGCCTTCAGGCGCGCGACGAGACGGGCGAGGCCGGTCCCCTGCAGGGCGGGGTCGGCCACGGATTTCCCGAAATCCTCGTCCTTGGTCGTCGTGTAGACGATGCGGCCGTTCTCATCGAGGAACATCAGGTCGGCATATCCGACCTGCCCGATCATCTTGCGCGCCATGTCCTGCACCTTGGCATGCCGGCGCCCGTACATGGTCCCGGTCGTGCCCAGGTCGAACGCGATCCTGGCCTCCGGGGTCGTCAGGGCCCGCAACGCGTCGACGATCTTGGCGGAGTCGGGCTTGGCCGGATCGAGATTTTCGATGAGATCCGGAAAATTCGATGCAATCTGCGGATGGATGGCCGTCGCCAGGAAATCGGCGCGCAGACGGTCCGCGACGAGCTCGATCCCGTCCTTGCGCAAGGTCGCCGCCAGTTGAAGCCGCTCGTCGGCGGCCGCGACGAGCCCGCTCTTGGCCGAATACCAGCTGAACCCGCCCATGGCCGTGGCACTCAACAGGGCCAGCCCGATCGTGGCCGCAGGAAGACGCACACTCAGCTTGGAAAGAAAAGTCATGTCTGTTCTCAGATGTTATCTATTTTCATCTGATACGAAGACGTGAAATTTCGGTGAATCATGCACCTTCTGCTTGTGTGGATGTGTCTGTGAGACGCAAATCCTCACCGCCTCTCGGAAAAATACTGCCTGGACAGGGAAATCGTTCTACTCGCTTTCAGCGAAGGCATCCGGGCCTCCACCCGCATCGTCGGCGCTCGACTGCGAATCGCAACGTCTTGGACGCGCGATGACGGAGGCGGCTACCCCAGCGCCTCGCGGAACGCCCGCAGGTTGGCGCGCATCATCGCGATGTAGTCCGGGGCAGGTCCGTCGGCTCCGCTCAGCGCATCCGAAAACACCTTGCCGCCGAGCTTTGCCCCGCTTTCGCGGGCGATCTGCTGCATCAGGCGCGGATCGGCGATGGATTCGAGGAAAACCGCCGGAATCTTCTGCTGGCGGATCTGCCGGATGATGCGGGCGACGTCCTTCGGGCCGGCCTCGCTCTCCGTCGAGACGCCCTGGGGCGCGATGAAGCGCAGGCCGTAGGCGTCGGTGTAGTAGCCGAAGGAATCGTGGTTGGTGATGATGCGCCGGCGTGCCTCGGGAATGCTGCGGATGGTCTCGCGGATCTCGGCATCGAGGGCGTCGAGCCTTTCGCAATAGGCCCTGGCGTTCTCCGCGTAGAGCGCGGCATGCGGCGCATCGATCCGCGAGAACCCGTCGCGGATCGCGGCGACGTAGAGCTTGACGTTGGCGACGCTCTGCCAGGCATGCGGGTCGGCGTGATCGTCCGCCGCGCCGTGGTCGTGCCCGTGGTCATGGCCTTGGTCGTGGGGGTCGCGCGAGCCGGCGATGGTCCTGGCGCCCTGCGAGGCGACGACCACCGGAGCCTTGGTGCCGGACGCCCGGATCAGCCGTTCGATCCAGCCCTCGAAGCCGAGGCCGTTGACGAACACGATGTCGGCGGCGGCGAGCCGCCGGGCATCCTCGGGGGCGGGGCTGAAGCTGTGCGCGTCCGCGTCCGGCCCGACGAGGCTCGTCACCTCCGCGCGCATGCCGCCGACCTGCCGCACGAGGTCGCCGAGGATCGAGAACGTCGCCACCGCCCTGATCCGGTCATCGGCCGAGGCGGCGGCCGGCACCAGCACGGCCAGCATCAGGAGCAGCCACGCCGCAGCCGGCCCGATCCGCGTTCGTCCGTTCGCCGTCATCGGTCCCTCTGCTCCCGTGGCATCGTGACCCTGTAATGTAACATTATCACACTGCCAATCCCGGTGCCGCGGTATCCCGGTTTGATTGTGAACCCTCGGCAATCCGCCGGACACATGCCGGATACACGGCCCTGCGTAGGATCCGGGCCTGGGTGGGGTCCCTTCTCGTGAGACGAGGTTCGGCCATGTCGAGACGTGTGATCGTTGCGGTTCTGCTGGCGGGGCTCGCCGGCGCGCGGCATCCTCTCGGTACCGTACCCCCAAGAGCTCAACGACATCCCGG
>NZ_VRVE01000134.1:0-6182 GCF_008040035.1 Methylobacterium sp. WL9 | reverse complement strand
CCAACGGCCTGTTCCTGGCCCAGGCCTTCCGCATGCGCAGCCGCGACGTGCTCTACGTCTCGAACGCGCCGTTCTCGGAAGTCCAGAAGGTGCTCAGCGTGTTCTCCACCGTCGCATCGCCCGTCACGACCGCGGCATCCGTCTACGCAGTCGGCCGGTAATGCGCGGCGCCTCCGTCCTCGCCGTCGCGGGTCTGGCCCGCGAGGCGCGGATCGCCGCCGGAGACGGCGTCGAGACGCTTCAGGCCGGAGGTCGTCCGGCCGTCTTGCGGGACAGGCTCGCTGCCCTGCCCGACCGACCGCTTCGGGCCGTGATCAGCTTCGGCATCGCCGGCGGGCTCGATCCGGACCTTGCGCCCGGCGACGTCGTCATCGGATCGGCGGTGATCGTCGTGGCCGAGGGGGGCGATCGGCGCCTGCCCTGCGATCCGGCCATCGTCGCGGCTCATGCCGAGAGGCTCGCGGCGCTCGGCCGGCGCGTGGTCTCGGCGGACGTGGCGGGCGTCGAGGCGGCGATCCTGACGGCCGGTGCCAAAGCGGCTCTGCACGCCCGCACGGGCGCGGCGGTTGTCGACATGGAATCGCACGTGGCGGCCGCGTTCGCAGCGCGGCGCGGCCTGCCCTTCGCGATCCTGCGGGTGGTCTGCGATCCGGCGGAGCGCGCCCTGCCGGCCTTCGCGGCGGCGGCGCTGAAGCCGAATGGCGATCCGGACGTACCGGCGGTGCTCAGGGCGCTCGTGCGGCGCGAGGCGCGGATCGGTGAACTGGTGCGCCTCGCCCGGGATTCGGGCGAGGCGTTTCGGGGCTTAGGCCGCGCTCGCGCGCTTCTGGGTCTCGCGCTTGGTGTCGACGCCTGAGGCTTTGATCTCGGACAGCTTCTGGGCGACGTTGCGGGAGAAGACGTATTCGGCCGGACGCTGCTTATCGAGGTTGATCTCGGGCGCCATCTTGCCCTCGGTCCTGATGCCGCGGATGGCGTGGAGCACCGGCTTCCAGGGCTTGCGGACCGAATCGACGACCGACGAGGCCTCGTAGCCCGAATGGACCATGCAGTCGGCGCACTTCTCGTAGTTGCCCGTGCCGTAGGCGTCCCAGTCGGTGTCGTCCATCAACTCCTTGAAGGTCGCGGCGTAGCCTTCTCCGAGGAGGTAGCAGGGCTTCTGCCAGCCGAAGACCGTGCGCGTCGGGTTTCCCCACGGCGTGCAATGGTAGGTCTGGTTGCCGGCCAGGAAGTCGAGGAACAGCCCGGACTGCTGGAAGGTCCACTTCTCGCGGCCCTTCTCCTTGCCGTGGCGGAAGACGCCGCGGAACAGGTTTTTGGTGGCCTGACGGTTGAGGAAGTGCTGCTGGTCGGGCGCGCGCTCGTAGGCGTAGCCCGGCGAGACGGTGATGCCGTCGACGCCCATCTTGGTGACGCTGTCGAAGAAGTCGGCGATCTTGTCCGGCTGCGAGTTGTTGAAGAACGTGCAGTTGATCGTCGTCCGGAAGCCCATCTCCTTCGACTTGGCGATCGCAGCGACGGCCTTGTCGTAGACGCCGCGCTGGCAGACCGACTGGTCGTGCATCGACTTGTCGCCGTCGAGATGGATCGACCACGTGAAGTACGGGCTCGGCTTGTAGTCCTTGATCTTCTTCTCGAGCAGCAGCGCGTTCGTGCAGACGATGACGAACTTCTTCTGCGCGATGATGCCCTGCACGATCTGCGGCAGATCCTTGTGCAGGAGGGGCTCACCGCCGGCGATGACCACCACGGGAGCGCCGCACTCGCGCACGGATTCGAGCGCCTCGTCCACCGGCAGGCGCTTGTTCAGGATCTCATCCGGGTAATCGATCTTGCCGCATCCGGCACAGGCGAGATTGCAGCGGAACAGCGGCTCCATCATCATGACGAGCGGGTAGCGCTTACGTCCGGTGAGGTGCTGCTTGACGATGTAGCCGCCGATCTTCGCGACGTACCGTATCGGGATTCCCAAGACGCGGCTCCTTGTTGTTGGCCCCGAGATCGAAGGGGCTGCTTAGCGCGAAAAATTTCTGAATTCCAGGGATGTAGTCTGGAACCAATTCGAAGTGGCCGAAAAAGGGCGGCCGCGTCGGTGTATCTGCTGTCGGCGTGTCCGGCAGGCCACCACAGCGACGTGAGCGATGGGCCGCTCCGCCCTCGGCGCGAACCCCGTGCGCTCCTGAAAGCCGCCGCCGCGGCACCCCGAGGGTGGGGACGGCAGCGGCCGGCCCAGGTGCCCGCCGCAATGCTGCAATGCAATACATCATGTCGGGGGCGGAGGCTCCACGAAATTCCCGTCGCGTTGCATTCCGGGGCCGGGACCAGTACTTAGCGCGCCACCGAGGGCGACGTCGCGGGCCGGCGAGCCGGCTTTGCGGCCGGCGCGGGTTCGCGATCGGCCGTTCACGAGGCCGGGCCTCTCGGGTCGATTTCGGAGGGGCGATCCTCGCCTGCCGGTGGAGACTCCGGCTGTACGCACGGGGAGACGGCGGGATCCGCCGCCCGACTCCTCCAGCGGCGCATGGGTCGGATTGAGGCAGGCAGGATACCGCGTGATCGAACGTCTCGTCGCGTTTTCCGTACAGCGCCGTTGGCTCGTCATCGCCATGATCGCGCTGATCACGGCCGCGAGCGGTGGCGTCGCCGCCCATCTGTTCCGCATCAACACCGATGTCGAGCGGCTGATCGAGCCGAGCGTGCCGTGGCGGCAGGACGAGATCCAGTTCGAGAAGGCCTTCCCGCAGCGCTCCAACCTCGTCGTCGCCGTCATCGACGGCCGTACGCCGGAGATCGCCGAGGAGGCCGCCGTCGAGTTCTCGAAGGCGCTCGCCGTCCACAAGGACCAGATCGACACGGTCTACCGGCCGGATGGCGGCCCGTTCTTCGACAAGAACGGCCTTCTGCTGATGTCGCAGAAGGAGCTCGAGCAGACCACCGAGAAGCTCATCGAGCAGCAGGGCCTGCTCGGGCCGCTCGCGGCCGACCCGTCCCTGCGCGGCATCATGCGCGTGCTCGCCATGGGCGCGAAGGGCGTGAAGTCCGGCGACGCCAAGCTCGAGGATCTCGAGCAGCCGATGACGCGGATCGACGACACCTTGAAGACGGTGCTCGCCGGCAATCCGGCCCGGATGTCGTGGCAAGAGCTTTTGGCAGGCGGCAAGTCCGAGACCACGGACAAGCGCAAGTTCGTGATGATCCAGCCGGTGCTCGACTACAATGCGCTGGAGCCGGGCCGCGAGGCGACGAAGCTGATCCGCAACCTCGCCAAGGACCTGAAGATCACCGAGGCCGAGGGTCTGCGCATGCGCCTCACCGGCCCGGTCGCGGTGGCCGACGACGAGTTCGCGACGCTCTCCGACGACGCCCTCCTGAACTACTCGATCACGACCGCAGCCATCGTCCTGTTCCTGTTCCTGGCCCTGCGCTCGGGTCCGCTGGTGGTCGGCGTGCTGATCACCACCTTCGCCGGCCTCATCGTGACCGCGGCTTTGGGCCTGCTCATGGTCGGCGAGCTCAATCCGATTTCCGTGGCCTTCGCCGCGCTCTTCGTCGGGCTCGGCATCGATTTCGGCATCCAGTTCGCGGTGCGCTACCGGGCCGACCGCTACGAGGTCGGCGAGGTCGGCGCGGCGATCCGGGCCGCCGCGCGGGGCGTCGGCGTCTCGCTGACGCTGGCCGCGATCTCGCTGATCGCCGGTTTCTTCGCCTTCCTGCCCACCCAGTTCCGCGGCGTCTCCGAACTCGGCCTGATCGCCGGCGTCGGCATGATCGTCGCCTACCTGTTCGCGCTGACGCTGCTGCCGGCGCTGATCGCGGTGTTCCATCCGCGTGGCGAGAAGCGCGCCGTCGAGACGACCTGGCTCGCGGGCGCCGACCACTGGATCGTCGAGAACCGCAAATACGTGCTCGTGGGCGTCGGCCTGATCACGATCGCCGGCATCCCGCTGCTCCTGAAGCTGCCCTTTGATTCGAACCCGATGCACCTGCGCAGTGCGAAGGTCGAATCGATCGCGACCTATCTCGACCTGATCCAGGATCCCGCGACGAGCCCGAACACGGTCGACGCGCTGGCCCCGAACGTCGACGGCGTGCCCGAGCTGTCGGACAGGCTGCTCAAGCTCGAAGCCGTGGCCAAGGTGATCAACATCGACACCTTCGTGCCGCGCGACCAGGACCAGAAGCTCCAGACCATCGCCGAGACGGCGCAGCTGCTCGGTCCGGCGCTCAACCCCGGCAAGAAGCAGCCGCCGCCGACGGACGCCGAGAACGTCAAGGCGATCAAGGAGACCGCCGTCGCCCTCAAGGGCATCGACGACGGCAAGTCGGCCGGCGCGAAGGCCGCTGGTTCGCTCTCCGCGACGCTCGACAAGCTCGCCGCCGCACCCGTCACGACCCGCGAGGCGGCCTCGGTCGCGCTCACCACCGACCTTAAAACCCTGCTGCGTCGCTTGGCCGGGCTGCTGAACCCCGAAAAAATCACGCTGCAGAACCTGCCGCCGCAGCTCAAGGCCGAGTGGGTAACCGCGGACGGGCGCTCGCGCATCGAGGTCCACCCCAAGGGCGATTCGAACAACGACGAGGTGCTGCGCCGCTTCGCCAAGCAGGTCCAGACGGTGGCTCCGCACGCCACCGGCGCGCCGATCGCCACGACGGAATCGAGCCACACCATCCTCGGCGCCTTCGTCCAGGCCGGCCTGACGGCGCTGGCGCTGATCTTCATCATCCTCTCGGTGGCGCTGCGCAAACCCTGGGACGTCGCCATGACGCTCGGACCGCTGGTGCTCGCCACCCTATGGACGCTGATGACGCTGCATCTCATCGGCATGCCGCTGAACTTCGCCAACATCATCGCCCTGCCGCTGATGCTCGCCGTGGGCGTGGCCTTCCACATCTACTACGTGATCGCCTGGCGTGCCGGGGTCGCCGACATGCTCGCCTCCAGTCTGACCCGGGCGATCTTCTTCTCGGCGCTGACCACCGGCACCGCCTTCGGCTCGCTGGTGCTGTCGAGCCATCCCGGCACCGCCAGCATGGGCAAGCTGCTGGCACTGTCGCTGTTCTTCACGCTGATCGCGGCGTTCTTCGTCGTCCCGGCCTTCCTCGGCCCTCCGCCGAAGCAGCCCGATGCGAAGCGGCCCGAGGGCGAGGATGCCGGCAAGCCGGCGGCCATGGACAGGGCGGCGCGGGAGCCGGTGGCGGTGAAGTAGCCACGGATTCTGGGTGGCCTCTGGACGCCGCCGCTGCTCCTGCCTAATCTTCGGCAATGGAGACGGTTTCGCTTTCCGATGCTGCGGACAGACTTGCCGATCTTGCCCGCCGGGTCGAGGACGGTGAGACGATCGTGCTCACCCGCGACGGGAAGCCTATCGCGGACATGGTACCGCATCAGCCACGCGGCGGTTTCGATCTCGAAGCCGGACGTCGCTATTTGCGCGAGGAAGGCCTGCCCGACCCATTTCCTTACGTAGCTGACGACTTCGACGATCCGCTGCTCGAGGACTTCCTCTTGAGGCCCCTGCCCTGACGTGCGGCTGCTCGTCGATACTCATGTCCTGATCGGACTTTCGACGGGTACATTGCAGCAGCGGTACCCGGCCATCGCTTCCGGGCTGAAGCTTGAAAGACGAGTCCACGACGTTTCAGCGAGCGTCGTCAGTCTTTGGGAAATCGCGATCAAGACCCGCTTGGGAAAGCTCGACCCGGGAATTTCACTTCCGAAGCTTGCGGCGTTCTTCGAGGCTGCCGGATTATCGATCCTGCCGATCGATCGGGCTCACGTTGTTGTCGATGCCCTGCCCGAACCGGCGACGCGCGATCCGTTCGACAGGCTCCTCCTGGCGCAATGTCGTGTGGAGGGCCGCCTGCTGGTGACCGCGGACGGTGCGATGGTGGGGCATCCACTCGTTGCGACCGGGCTATAGCCGCCTAAGCTGCCTCAACCAAAATCCGAAAACCCGCCGCTCACCGCCCCCACCCGCGCCACGACCTCCCGCGACTCCACTGCGATCAATGCATCCCGCTCGTCCGCATAAGCGTAGCCCGGCGCCTCTCCCGCGAATCCGCCGGCGGTGGCGGGGTGGGTGTAGAGTTCGGTGAGGCCGTCGAGCAGGCGCATCGCGAGGGGATCCTCACCGCGGCGAGCCTGATGGTTTCGGCGCCCGCTGCGGCCGATGCCGTGGCGC
>NZ_VRVE01000133.1:0-6313 GCF_008040035.1 Methylobacterium sp. WL9 | reverse complement strand
CCCCTACCCCTGCCCCTCCCCACGAGGGGGAGGGATGGCGTCGCGCCTCCCGCACCCGGCCGATGAAACCCGAACCGCCCGCTCCGACTTGAGCCCGGGAGGAGACACCCGATGCCGTACGAGCTTCACTACTGGCCGATGATCCAGGGGCGCGGGGAGTTCGTGCGCCTCGCCCTTGAACAGGCCGGGGCGGACTATGTCGACGTGGCCCGCCTCCCCCATGAGGACGGCGGCGGCACCGACGCGATGATGGACCGGCTCGACGCCGAACCGCTGCGTCCGCCCTTCGCTCCGCCTTTCCTCAGGGACGGCGATCTCGTCATCGGCCAGACCGCCAACATCCTGCTCTATCTCGGCCCCCGCCTCGGCCTCGTCGGCGCCAGCGAGGCAGACCGGATCTGGACCCACCAGATCCAGCTCACGATCACCGACATGGTCGCGGAGGCGCACGACACGCACCACCCCGTCGCGAACGGCCTCTTTTACGAAGAGCAGAAGCCGGAGGCCCTGCGCCGCGCGCACGAATTTCGCGAGAACCGGATGCCGAAGTTTCTGGGCTGGTTCGAGCGCGTGCTCACCCGCAACCCGGCCGGCGCCCGCCACCTCGTCGGCGACGCGCTGAGCACCGCCGACCTCTCCCTGTTCCAACTCGTCGACGGCCTGCGCTACGCCTTCCCGAACGCGACCGCGCGGACGCTGGAGGCGACGCCGCGGGTCGTGGCCCTGGTGCAGAATGTCGGCCGCCTGCCGCGGGTGGCGGCGTATCTCGCGAGCGAGCGGCGGTTGGCGTTCAGTGAGAATGGGGTGTTTCGGCGGTATGCGGAGTTGGATGGGTGATCAGTCGGTGTCGTCGTGCTCGCGGTAGAGGGCTTCGTAGTCTCGGCCCCCGTGGAAGATGTTCGTGATGAGCACGCGCGTTTCGTCGATCGTGTAGGCGATCACCGCCGAATGCTCGAACGGTACCATGCGCAGGCCCGGCTTCAGATCGTCACGGGATCGCCCGCTTCGAGGCGCGTCGCCGATGCGCTCGCACCGTGTAATGATCCGCCGGATGAAGTTTTCCGCCGTTGCGTTGTGCTGGCTCACAAGCAGCACCGTGTGAAAGATATCGGCAAGGTCGGCACGGGCTTCCGGCTGGAATTCGACACCCAGCCTATGCACGTCTGGCAGCGTCTTCCTGCGCCTTGGCGAACAGAGTCTCCATGTGCTGCCTCACTTCCTCGGTGCTGAGGGAAGGCCGCGGATCGTCCAGCGAGCGCCGGATGCGAGCCCGGATGGCATCCAGCCGCTCGGCGTCTTCGAGGCGCTGGCGCTGCCAGAGGCGCACCGCGTCGCGCAGCACTTCGCTGGTCGACGCGTACTCGCCCGCCTCGACGCTCTCGCGCACAGCGCGGAGCATGTCGGGCGTCATCGTGATGCTGATCTTCTCGGCTGTCGCCATACCCGACCGCCTCCCGCTAATGACGCAGGATGGTAGCATAAAATGCGACGACATGAATCTCCACAGTGGCCAGGCAGGCGACATGCACCGCCTTCCCTCGCCCCTGCTCGGAAAGTAAAGGCTCAGCGCCCCCCAGGCCCCTGACACACCTCACAAAAAAACGTCGATCGCCCCGACTGCACGATCCGCGAGACCCGCCCAACACACCCCCGCGTCACGCAGGCATGCCCGACCCGGTCGTAGACGCGGAACCCGTGCTGGAACGACCCCCGCGCCCCGTCCGGCTGCGCATAGTCCCGCAAGGTCGAGCCGCCCGCCGCCACGGCCTCGGTGAGCACCGTCCGGATCGCCTTGGCCAGCGCGTTGGCCTTGGCCGTCGGGGTGCCGTCGGGCTTGGCGAGCGTTCCGGCCATGGCCAGCGGCGAGAGGCGGGCGCGGTGGAGGGCTTCACAGACGTAGATGTTGCCGAGGCCCGCGATCAGGCGCTGGTCGAGGAGCGCGGCCTTCAGCGGCGTGATCTTGTGGCGGAAGAGTCTTGCGATGGTCGCGCCGGTCAGCGCCTCGCTCAGCGGTTCGATCCCCATGGCGGCGAAGTGCCGGCACGCGGCCAGCGTGTCGGTCGGCACGAGATCCATGAAGCCGAAGCGGCGGACGTCGTTGTAGGTGATGGTCGCGCCCGAATTCAGAGCCATCACGACGTGGTCGTGCTTCGTGTTGCCGAGCGCGCCGTCGAGATAGAAATCGCCCGGCGAAACATTTTGGCCGTCCGGCAGGGCGACGTCGAAACGGCCGCTCATGCCGAGATGCATGATCAGGCTCTCGCCGGAATCGAGATGCGCGGTGAGGTACTTGGCCCGGCGCGCGAGGTCGGTGACCGTGCGGCCTTCGAGGCGCTGTGCGAAGCGCTCCGGGAAGGGGAAGCGCAGGTTCGGCCGCCGCAGCGTCACGCGCGAAAAACGCGCGCCGACCAGCGCGGGCGCGAGGCCCCGGCGCACGGTTTCGACTTCGGGCAGTTCGGGCATGGATAGGATCGTCAGGCTTGTTGTAGGAATTGTTTCACGTGAAACATGCGACCCGTGGCGTCATAACCGGTGTGCCGCGGCTTCTCCACATGGCGGTTCCGCGGCGCATTCGCTATGAGGCGCGGGCGGGAGCAGGGATCGGGACGGTATGAGCGCGGCAGACGACGGCACGGCTGATTTCGGCTTCGAGCGCGTGAGCCTCGCCGAGAAGCAGGGCCGCGTCGACGACGTGTTTCGCTCGGTGGCCAAGCGCTACGACGTGATGAACGACCTGATGTCGGGGGGGCTGCACCGGGCCTGGAAGTCCCACCTGATCGGGATGCTGCGGCCGGGCCCGAACCGCCCCTTCCGCCATCTCGACGTGGCCGGCGGTACCGGCGACGTCGCCTTCCGCGTGCTGGAGGCCGGCGGCGCGCAGACCCAGGTGACGGTGCTCGACATCAACGAGGCGATGCTGCGGGTGGGGCAAGAACGGGCAGACAATCGGCGCGCCGGCACGCGCTATGGCGAGCGCATCGATTTCGTCACCGGCAACGCCGAGACCCTGCCGCTGCCGGGAAATACCTTCGACGCCTACACCATCGCCTTCGGCATCCGGAACGTGCCGCGCATCGACGTGGCGCTCAAGGAGGCGTTTCGCGTGCTGAAACCGGGCGGGCGCTTCCTCTGCCTCGAATTCTCGCGGGTCGATCTGCCGATCCTGGAAAAGATCTACGACGCCTATTCCTTCCACGTGATCCCGCGCATCGGCGAGCGCGTGGCCGGCGACCGCGAATCCTACCGCTACCTCGTCGAATCCATCCGCAAATTCCCCTCCCCCGGGCGTTTCGCGGCGATGATCGAGGAGGCCGGGTTTTCGCGGGTGACGCACCGGGTGCTGTCGGGGGGGATCGTGGCGATCCACTCCGGCTGGAAGGTGGCTTGAGTGGCTGGCTCCCTGCCTAGGTTTTGCGACGATGCGCTTCCCTCCCCCTTGTGGGGAGGGATTGAGGGTGGGGGTGGCTCCGCTTGCCTGCGTCCCGGCAGGCGAAACCACCCCCACCTCCTACCTCCTCCCCACAGGGGGGAGGAGAAGCTCGCACTGAGCTGCACTGCTGTGCCGGTCACGTTTGGGGCTGTTCCGCTTTGCTAGGCGCCCTCTTCCACTTCGTCCGCGGCGCGCATGTCGGCTTCGTGCTGGCGCGGGAGGGCGGGCTCGCGCTGATCGATACGGCGGAGCTGCCGCCGCATCTGCGGCTCGCGCTGAAGGTCGGGCGCTCGCTGGAGCGGCGGGGCGTCGCCGAGCATGCCGGGGCGAGTCCCCTGGAGCGGGCGCTGACCCGGCTCGGGCCGTCCTACGTCAAGTTCGGGCAGTTCCTGGCGACCCGCCCCGACATCGTCGGCATGGCCGCCGCGCGCGATCTGGAGCGCCTGCAGGACCGGGTGCCGCCGTTCCCGCAAGGCGTCGCCATCCGCGCCATCGAGCAGGATCTCGGCAAGCCGATCGGTGCGCTGTTCGCCACCTTCAGCGAGCCGGTGGCCGCGGCCTCGATCGCGCAGGTGCACAAGGCACAGGTGCTGGACGCCGACGGCACCCTGCGGGCGCTCGCGGTGAAGGTGATGCGGCCGGGCGTGCGGACGCAGTTCGCCCGCGAGCTCCAGGCCATGCGCTTCATGGCGGGCATCGTCCACGCCCTCTGGCCCGAGGCCGAGCGCCTGCGCCCGCGCGAGGTGGTCGAGACGCTGGCCCGCTCGGTGATGATGGAGATGGACCTGCGGCTCGAGGCCGCCGCCATGTCCGAGCTCGCCGAGAACACGAAGGGCGACGACGACTTCCGGGTGCCGCGCCCGGAATGGGAGCTGACCTCCCGCAACATCCTCACCAGCGAGTGGATCGACGGGATCCGGCTCAGCGACCGGGACCGCATCGTCGAAGAGGGCCACGACGCCAAGGCGCTCGGGCGCTCGGTGATCCAGTCCTTCCTGCGCCAGGCGATCCGCGACGGCTTCTTCCACGCCGACATGCATCCCGGAAACCTGTTCGTGGACCGGAACGGCTGCCTGACGGCGGTGGATTTCGGGATCATGGGCCGGCTCGGCCTGCCCGAGCGGCGCTTTTTGGCCGAGATCCTCCTCGGCTTCATCACCCGCGATTATCGCCGCGTCGCCCAGGTGCATTTCGAGGCCGGCTACGTACCGCGCCACCACTCGGTGGACGACTTCGCTCAGGCCATCCGCGCCATCGGCGAGCCGATCCACCAGCGCCCGGCCGACGAGATCTCGATGGCCAAGGTGCTGACCCTGCTGTTCGACGTCACCGCGCTGTTCGACATGAGCACGCGCACCGAACTCGTGATGCTGCAGAAGACCATGGTGGTGGTGGAGGGCGTCGCCCGCTCGCTCGACCCGCATCTCGACATGTGGACCGGTGCCGAGCCGGTGGTGAAGTCCTGGATCGCCCGCAACCTCGGGCCGCTCGGCCGCATCGAGGGCGCCGGCCGCGCCGCCATGACCCTCTCCGACGTCGTCTCCGACCTCCCCGACATCGCCCAGCGCGTCCGCCGCATCATGGTCCGCCTCGACGAGGAGGGCGCGCGGGACGTGCGCGCCCTGGAGCGCATCGCCCGCGCCGAGAAGCGCCGCGCGGTCTGGTCGACCCTGGCCCTGTGGGCGATCGCGCTCGGGGCGCTGGTGATGGCGTTCAAGTGAGCGTGTGAACGCCGGGGCCTGCGAGGCCATCGCGGGCGATCGGGCAGATCACGTCATCGCGAAGATTTCGGATCGTTCTTCAAAGGCCGGCTTTTTTCTGAAATAACCGGACGCCACGCCGCTTGCCCGGCGCATCGACTGAGCGTGTGCGAACGGTCTTCTTGGACTGGATTATGTTTGGCTGTTCCGGCGCCGCAGTATGGCGGTGATCTCCTGCTTTCGAGCGAAAACATTCGTATCAATAGTTTTCGGACGTTGTTCGCTACTGAAAGCTCGACGAGCCGATCTGTCCGGTGAACCGTGCCAGGCGATGTCGTCTGTTCGGCATCGCGGCGTGCGGGCCGGCCCCGCGTCCTCTCGGACGACCGCACGCCTCTGGAACGGGGATCCCGGTAGCCCCGAGTCTTGACGCACGGCTCCGACTCCCCTGACTAGAGCCATGTCCCAGTCCCTCGGCGGCCGCCGCATCCTCCTCGTCATCGGCGGCGGCATCGCGGCCTACAAATCGCTCGACCTGATCCGCCGCCTGCGCGAGCGGGGCGCCGCCGTGCGGCCTATCCTGACCAAGGCGGCCCAGGAATTCGTGACGCCGCTCGCTGCCGCGGCGCTCGCCGGGGCTCGCGCGCATACCGACCTGTTCGACCGGGCGGACGAGGCCGAGATCGGGCATATCCGCCTGGCGCGGGACGCCGACGCCATCGTGGTCGCCCCCGCCACCGCCGACCTGATGGCGAAGATGGCCGGCGGCCACGCGCCGGACCTCGCCGCCACGGTGCTGCTCGCGACGACCCTGCCGATCCTGATCGCACCGGCGATGAACGTGCGGATGTGGGCGCATCCGGCGACGCGGCGGAACCTCGCGACGTTGGCCGGCGACGGCGTGGCGGTCGTCGGCCCCAACGACGGCGCCATGGCCGAGGCGGAATACGGGCCCGGCCGCATGGCCGAGCCGCACGAGATCGCCGACGCGCTCGAAGCCCTGCTCGCCGCGCGGGAAGAGCGCGGCGGTTTCGGGTTCCTCGCCGGGCGGGCGCCGGCGGGGGCACTGGCCGGCCAGGGGCCTCTGGCGGGCAAGGGGCCAACCTGCCGATCGGCGGGCGCAGCCTGCTCGAAGCGTCGCTAGAGGCCCGCATCAAGGTCACCGACACGATCGGCATCGTGC
>NZ_VRVE01000132.1:0-6430 GCF_008040035.1 Methylobacterium sp. WL9 | reverse complement strand
AAAGCAGGCCGCCCGACAGTCGCCGGACACTTCCCGCAGATTGTTCAGAAGATGCGAAGGCCACCGAGCTGCTTCCGCGGCCGGCGCCGATGAACAGGGATATACGGAGACAGACCGGAGACGTCAATCGGAAAATGCACTGCAGCACGAGAACGTACGCCCCGGGGGCGTCGCACCATGCCGTGTCACCCTGTGCGAGCGCGCGGTGTCAGTAGCCCTTCTTCGCCTTGGCCAATGCCCGGCTCAGACCCTGCGCCACCAGCTCACGCTCCGGGGGAGATGCATCGCGCGCCACTGCGACATGCTCATGACGGGAGACCAAGGTCAGGGTCCGCAGGCCGAATTCCTCGTCCTCGACACGAGTCAGCTTGGTCCAGAGCGGGTTGAAGCGCCATTCGCGGCGCTCGCCGCGATGGCTGACCCGGGCCAGCACCACTTGGATCTGCGAGATCGCCACCTCTTCGAACGAGCGCCCGCGCCGAAAACTCACCTTCAGCGCCGCGTAGAGCGCCAGCATGTCGAGGCCGAAGAAGCCGGCGATCGGCCAGAAGCCCATGCGCAGGCAGGCAATCGAGGTGACGAGGGAAACGGCGCAACAGAAGGCCATGACCATCCGAAAGCCGTCCCGGCTCAGGGATTGGTGCGGACGGATGACCGTCTCGTAGAGAGGGCGGTCGATCGTATCGGGATCGAGCCCGTCGGGATGGGCCTGGAGGTTGCCGCTCGCCATGAGGTCAATATAACGCCCGCATGCCCGCCAGGAAGCCGCCGCCCGTGACAAAACCAGCCGGCGGCGAAAAGGCCGCGATCGGGCGTCCAGCCAAGGGGAAGGCCGAGGGGAAGGCGGGAGCCCGGCTGGCCAAGCCCCTCGTCGCCGCGATCGACACGACCCCCGAGCCCGTCGACGCCGCGACCCTGGCCACGATCTTTTCGCGGCTGCGCGACGCCAACCCCGAGCCACGGGCCGAACTCCACTACCTGAACGCCTACACGCTGCTCGTGGCCGTGGTGCTTTCGGCCCAGGCGACGGACAAGGGCGTGAACATCGCGACCACGCCGCTCTTCGCCATCGCCGACACGCCTCAGAAGATGCTCGACCTCGGCAAGGAGCGGGTACGCCACGCCATCCGCACCATCGGACTGTTCAATACCAAGGCGAAGAACGTCATCGCGCTCTCGCGCATCCTGGTGGAGCGGCACGATGGAGAGGTGCCGCGCACCGCCGAGGCGCTGGAGGTGCTTCCGGGCGTGGGCGCCAAGACCGCGAGCGTGGTGCTCAACGTGGCCTTCGGCGTGCCGCGCATCGCCGTCGACACCCACATCTTCCGGGTCGCGAACCGGATTCCCCTCGTCGTCGCCGCGACGACGGACAAGGTGCAGGCGGGGTTGGAGGCCATCGTGCCCGAGCCTTTCCTGCTCAACGCCCATCACTGGCTGATCCTGTTCGGGCGCTACATCTGCAAGGCGCGCCGGCCCGAATGCCCGCGTTGCCCGATCGCGGATCTGTGCCGGTATCCCTCGAAGACCGTGGAGCCGCTGGCGGCGGCCTCCTGAACGGAGCGGTCCCTCACGCCGGCCGAGGGCGATCGCCGCGCGACGGCAGCTTCGCATGCATGCCGCTGCACCGGCTAACGCGTTGTGCTGCCAATGCGCATCGGGTAGTTTGGCACACGGCCGTGGAAGACTATCGCCGATGACGTCTTTCGCTGCTCGACCCCGCTCCGGGTCGCCGCGCCGCGGATCCCGCATCAGGTGCCAGTCCCGCAAGGAGCCACGGCCCATGGACTTCCTCAAACCACGGTACACGCCCATGAATCGCCGCCGTCGCATCTACGAGGGCAAGGCGAAGGTCCTCTATGAGGGTCCCGAGCCCGGCACGCTGATCCAGCATTTCAAGGACGACGCGACGGCCTTCAATGCCAAGAAGCATGAGGTCATCGACGGCAAGGGCGTGCTCAACAACCGGATCTCCGAGTTCCTGTTTCAGCACCTCAACGACATCGGCGTGCCGACGCACTTCATCCGTCGGCTGAACATGCGCGAGCAGCTCATCCGCGAGGTCGAGATCATTCCGCTCGAGGTGGTGGTGCGCAACGTCGCCGCCGGCTCGCTGGCGACGCGGCTGGGGCTCGAGGAGGGCACGCAGCTGCCGCGCTCGATCATCGAGTTCTACTACAAGAACGACGCGCTCAACGATCCGATGGTCTCGGAAGAGCACATCACGGCGTTCGGCTGGGCCACGCCCCAGGAGATCGACGACATCATGGCGCTGGCCATCCGCGTCAACGACTTCCTGTCCGGCCTCTTCCTCGGCGTCGGCATCCGCCTCGTCGACTTCAAGATGGAGACCGGCCGCCTCTGGGAAGGCGACCTGATGCGCATCGTCGTCGCCGACGAGATCTCCCCCGATTCCTGCCGGCTCTGGGACATCAAGTCCGCGGACAAGCTCGACAAAGACCGCTTCCGCAAGGATCTCGGCGGCCTGATCGAAGCCTACACGGAAGTCGCCAAGCGCCTCGGCATCATGTCCGAGAACGAGAAGGTGCAGACCGGCGGGCCGCGTCTGGTCCAGTAGGCGCTCTAGCGGGGCTCGGCCGGCTCCAGGCCGGTCCAGCCCCTGCGCAGCCGCGCATGGGTCGACAGGTTCGGGTCGAAGCCCAGGTGATAATGGGGGTCCTGCGCGAGCAGCGGCCCCCATCGTTTTTTCAGGTTCGCCACTTCTCGACGATGGCGCGCTTCCGCCTCCGATGAGCGGATCCGGCTCGCCGCCTCGCGGTGGTGCAGCACGGCGGAGGGCACCAGCAGGGTGCGGTAGCCGGCTTTGTTCAGCCGAAGGCACAGATCGACGTCGTTGAAGTCGACGGCAAAGTGCTCCGCGTCGAAGCCGTCGACCGCCCGGAATTTTTCGGCCTCTACCACGAGGCAGGCCGCGGTCACGGCGGAGACCCGGTGCGTCACCGTCAGCGCACCGAGATAGCCCGGCGCATCCCCCGCAAAATGCCGGTGGCCGTGGGTGACGAGGCCGCCGGTGCCGAGCACCACGCCGCCGTGCTGGATGCGGCCTTCCCCGTCAAGCAGCTTGGCCCCGACAGCGCCGACATCCGGCCGCAGCGCCTCGCGTACCATCCGCTCTAGCCAATCCGGCTGAAACGCCTCGACGTCGTTGTTGACGAAGGCGAGCAGGCGGCCCTGCGCCGCCTCGGCCGCGCGGTTGTTCATGCCGGCGAAGTCGAACGGGCCGGGACAGGGGACGATTCGGGCGATGCCGCGGGCTTCGCAATCGCGAAAATAGGCCAGTGTGTCGAGCTCGCGGCTGCCGTTGTCGCAGATCAGGATCTCCTTGGCCGGCCAATCGGTGCGGGCGACGAGGCTGGCGATGCAGGGCCGAAGCAGGTCGAGGCGGTCGCGGGTCGGGACGATCAGGCTGACGAGCGGGCGGGGCTCGGGAAGCGGGCGCGTGACGGCGAGGATGCCGTCGTCGACCG
Source organism: Methylobacterium sp. WL9 (assembly GCF_008040035.1). NCBI lineage: Bacteria > Pseudomonadati > Pseudomonadota > Alphaproteobacteria > Hyphomicrobiales > Methylobacteriaceae > Methylobacterium > Methylobacterium sp. WL9. The sequence goes on along the minus strand of NZ_VRVE01000132.1, from coordinate 2,945 downwards.
CGATGCGGGTACCGCTCTCCCCGCGCCGGTCGAGGTCGGCGCGGACGGCCGCGAGGCGGGCGTCGGGGCTCGGCCCGTGGCTCCGGGGGAGCGGCGCGATCGAGAGCAGGCGCGGGAGATGGCGAACGGCGCCGCCCTCGGCCTCGATGTGCAGGAGCAAGGCAAGGGCTTCGGCCCCCGGCACGAGGCTTCGTTCGATGCCGGCGAGGCGCGCCGCTCGCACCGCGACGACCGGACCGGCGGCGTCGAGACTCCGAAAGAAGTCGGGATCGAAGGCCGGGCGGAGAATCGGCAGGAGTCTGCCGTCGTCACCTTCGACGAGGGCGTCGCCATAGAGCGCCTGAAGCCCCTCATTCTCCGAGAAGGCCTTTGCGATGGCCGCGGCGGCGCCGGCGAGGAGGGTGTGGCCGGGGGCGAGGAGCACGACGATCGCGGCATGGCCGCTCGCCGGGCCGGACGGTGCATCAGCCGTTGTGACGGCGATGTCGTGCGCGGCAAGGGCTGCGGCCGGTTCCAGCCCGGGTCCCCAGCCGGATGGCAGCCACAGCCGATGATCGATGCCGGCGAGTGCGGCGAATTTCTGTCGCGCGCGCAGGCGCTTGCCCGTGAGGCGCGCCCAAGCGATCGCGCGCGCGTCGCGCGGGTGCCGCATGAGCGCCGCGAGGATCGCCGAGAGGTGTCGCTTCTGGGCGAAGGCGAAGCGCAGGGCGGTTGGGTCCGTATCGGGTGACGGCGTCTTGCGATCGGTCATCGGCGGGCGGGCCCCGGCCCTGCCGACAACACACCTCCCTCCCCGTCATTGCGAGGAGGAGAAGCCATACTGGTCCGTCGCTCCGCCGGTGCGGGTCGGGCCTTGGATGGCGTCGCTGCGCTCGCAACGACGGGTGTCTTCGGCGCGACGCCATACTCCCAAAACATCACTCCAGGTCCTCGCCGAAGGTCGTGAGGGAGAGGGCCGGGTGGTAGAACGGGTCGTGGCGGATGACGTCGCGCCAGCGGGCGGCGAAGGTGTCGGCCTCGCGCTCGAAGCGGCGGCGCTCCTCGCCCTTCGGCCGGCCGCGGCTGACCGATTCGAGGTGGGAGAGCGTGGCCTGCGGCGTCCAGATCGTCTTGAGGCCGAGAGCACCGAGGCGCAGGCAGAAATCGACGTCGTTGAAGTCGATGGCGAAGGTGGTTTCGTCGAAGCCGCCAGCCGCGTCGAATTTTCGGCGCTCCACGGCGAGGCACGCCGCCGTCACCGCCGAGACCTCGTGCGCGACGCGCAACCGGCCGAGATGGCCGGGGGTGTCGCCGGGGCGTCGCCGCAGGATGTGGCCGGCGCGGCCGCCGAGACCGGCGACGACGCCGGCATGCTGGAGCGTGCCGTCCTCGTAGAGCAGCTTGGCCCCGACCGCCCCGACCTCCGGCCGCACGGCCTGGGCGACGAGGGCCGAGAGCCAGCCCGGCTTGAGCACGGCGATGTCGTTGTTGAGGAGCACCAGCACCTGCCCGTGCGAGGCCCGAACGCCGGCATTGGTCATCGCCGAGAAATTGAAGGGGTGCGGATAGGGCACGATGCGCACGCGGGAATCGGCGCGCAGGGTTTCGTAGAACCGCAACACGGCGGGGTCCGTCGAGCCGTTGTCGATGATGACGAGTTCGATGGACGGATAGTCGGTCCTCCGCAGCACGCCCTCGGTCACCCGGCCGATCAGGTCGAGCCTGTCGCGCGAGGGGATGACGATGCTCGCGAGCGGCGCCGGCTGCGGCACCGGCCAGTGCAGATCGAGGATGCCGCCTCGGATCTCGGCACGGGCGGCTGAGCCGGCTCCGATGAGATGGCCGTCGAGGGCTTGCGCCCGTGCGGCGGTATCGTCGGGCCTCGGCGCGGTGGTGCAGAGGATGCGCGGGACGTGGGCGACGGTTCGTGCAGCCGACGTCGCGGCGAGGCCGAACGCCAGCCCGTCCGGCGGCCCGACCGGAGTGTCGCCGAGACACGCGATCAGGGCTCGTGAGAATAGCACCGGCCGGCCGGTATAGCCGGTGACGCGGGCGAGGTCGGGGCTCCAGTCGGGCTTGAGCCTGGGCTGGAGCGAGGCGCCGGCCACCTCCTCGTCGGCATAGACGCAATCCGGCGCGTCGGGGCCGGCGAGACGGCGCGCCAGGATCGACAGCGCATCCGGCCACAGCCGGTCGCCGGGGCGGAGGAGGCCGAGGGCGTCGGCCCCGGCGAGAAGCCCGGCCGCGGGGGCGGCGGCGTCCCAGGCGGATTCGGCGATGCGCGGGTCGCCGTGCTCGACCGGCTCGTGCGGATCGTCGCCGATCCAGGCGATGGTGAGCGACCAGGCGCGGTGATGCTGCGCGATCAAGCTCGCCAGCGTCCGGCCGACGGCGGCGGCTTCGGAGCGGCGCGCCGACAGGATCAGCCGGATCGCAGACCCGGCACCAAGTTCGGTGCCGTGCTCGGTCGGAGCGGGGGCGCGCAGGCGCTCGGTTCGCCAGCCGGGATAGCGGGCGAGCGGACTGACCGCGCAGGCCCCGCGCAGGATGTCGCGATAGCGTCGCGCGTCGCCGCGGAACCGGTTGTAGAGCGCCGGCACGACCCGGATCGGGCGCTTCTGAAGGCATTCGGCGAGCACGCTGGCATGGCCGCGCAGGCCCACCCGCTCCAGAACGAAGCCCGGCCCTGCCGCGAGCCGGATCTCGTCCAGGTCCGCCGGAAGCAGGCCGAGCCAGGAGGCAGAGCCCAGCGCCACGCCCGGCAGAACGACATCCTGCGTCTCTCCGCCCGCGCGCACGAGGCGGAGCATCGGCCGGAGCGGCGGGGCCAGCGGATCCATGCGGTAGGTCAGCACGATCCAGCGATCGCGCAGCCGCCCGGCCGGCAGCAGGCGGCGCTCGAACAGCGGATCGCCGATGGGTTCGAGCGTGAAGGCGGCGGCACGGCCGTGCCAGCGGCCGGGCGC
>NZ_VRVE01000131.1:0-7199 GCF_008040035.1 Methylobacterium sp. WL9 | reverse complement strand
TCCCGAGGCCGCCCCGTCCTTCATGCCGGCGGCGCCGCCTGCGCCCCCACTTTCGCCGCAGCTGTCGCTGCCCCCTGCGCCTCCGCTCGAGCCCGAGACGCCGGCCGACGAGCCGCTGCCCGAGCCGGGGCCGCCGCCGGCCTTCACGGCCTTCGTGCCCCCCCAGCGCCGCCAGAAGACCGAGGACGCCTCCGCCGCCCCGACGAATCCCGCACTAGATGCCGATTCGGCCGGGACGTCTGTTCCCGACATCGCGCCGCCCGAGAACGGCGGCGGCCGCCGCAGGCCCAAGCTCGACGTCAAGGCGCCCCGCACCGGGCGCTCGCGCCAGTTGCGCAACCTCTTCGTCGGCGCCGTGCTCGCGGTGGTTATCGGCCTGATCGCCGTCGCCGCGATCATGCTCGCCGACAAGCGGAGCGACCTGCCGCAGAGTGCGGGCGACGGGGAGGGCAGCTCTTCGTCGGTGCCCGATGCGAAGCTGTCGGACCGGGTCGGCGGCGAGAGGCCGGATTCCGAGACGCGGCAGGCTTCGCCGGATACGGGTTCGCGCACCGACCTCGCGGTGGCTCAGCGCGCCGTGCTCTACGAGGAGAATCCGAACGATCCCAAGGCTCAGCCCGCCGCCACCCAGGGCCGCGTCGTCTGGCGTCTGGAGGCCGTGAACGGCGAGCAGGGTCAGCCGCTGCAGAGCGTCGTGCGGGCCAACATCGATTACCCGGAAGCCGGCCTGACGCTGTCGATGACGATCCGCCGGAACCTCGACGCGACGCTGCCGGCCTCCCACACCATCGAACTCGCCTTCACCAATTACGGCCCGGGCGAGAAGCGGGCGGTGCAGGAGATCGGCCTGCTGCAGCTCAAGGACGAGGAATCTTCCCGCGGCTCGTCCGTCTACGGCCTGCCGGTGCGGGTGCGCGACAACCTGTTCCTGATCGGACTGTCCAACCTGCCGGGGGACATCGAGCGCAACACCGAGATGCTGACCCATCGCAACTGGATGGACCTCGCCGTGAAGTACAAGGCCGGCCCGCGGGCGATCCTCACCTTCGAGAAGGGGTCGGCCGGCAGCCGGGTGATCCAGGACGCCTTCAACCAGTGGAAGTGAGCGTCTCGGGGCCGGGCTCGTTCGCCGGTCGGCGATCGGGAAAATGCGGGCGTTAGGTCTCGCCGCCATTCCTCTGCGCCATCGGACCGGGCTGACGGCCAAAGAAAAACGCCGGAGAGACATTCTCTCCGGCGTCATCGTTTTGCGACCGGTATCAGGCGCGGGCTTCGTGCCGCGGCATCTCGCGGGTCGCCAGATTGCGCTTCACCGCCTCCTGGATCTTCTCGAAGGCGCGCACCTCGATCTGGCGCACGCGCTCGCGGGAGACGCCGAACTCGCCGGACAGGTCCTCCAGCGTGATCGGGTCGTCCGCGAGGCGGCGGGCCTCGAAGATGCGCCGCTCGCGGGCGTTGAGCACCGAGAGCGCGTCGCGCAGGGCCGAGAGCCGGTTCTGGCCCTCCTGCTCGCCGGCGAGCACCGTCTCCTGGCTCGGGCTGTTGTCGACGAGCCAGTCCTGCCACTCGCCCTCGCCCTCTTCGCGCAGGGGCGCGTTGAGCGAGGTGTCGCCGGACAGGCGCCGGTTCATGTCGATCACGTCCTGCTCGGGCACGCCGAGGTTTTTCGCGATCGTGGCGACGTGTTCGGGGCGCAGGTCGCCCTCGTCTAATGCCGAGATCTTGCCCTTCGCCTTGCGCAGGTTGAAGAACAGCTTCTTCTGGTTGGCCGTGGTGCCCATCTTCACGAGGGACCAGGAGCGCAGGATGTATTCCTGGATCGCCGCCTTGATCCACCACATCGCGTAGGTGGCGAGGCGGAAGCCCTTGTCGGGCTCGAAGCGCTTGACGGCCTGCATCAAGCCCACATTGCCCTCCGACACAACTTCGCTGATCGGCAGGCCGTAGCCGCGATAGCCCATGGCGATCTTGGCCACGAGACGCAGATGGGACGTGACCAGCCGATGCGCGGCATCGCGGTCGCCCGCATCGCGCCAGCTCTTGGCCAGGGTGAATTCTTCCGTCGGTTCCAGCATCGGGAACTTGCGGATCTCGTCGAGGTAGCGCGACAGGCCACCTTCGTTGGCGAGCATGGGTAATGCGCCGGCCATGGACACCTCCTTCGTCGGCCCCCCAAACGGGCAGGCCCTGTGCGATCGACCGCTCCTCTTGAGCCGGTCGTTGCGCCTCCCATCTCTACAGGGAAGCCACGACGTCCGGTAGCGGCGGTCGCCACGCGAATGGCTTCAACGCACGAACTGGACTTCGGGTCTGAGTCTGCATGCCGGGTCACCGCGTCGCGGTGCCGAAACGCACCGGATCGTCAACGATTGCTTGACCGGTGCGTCGGTACAACGCTGCCGCTCAGACGGGTTTTCCGGAGAGCGCAGTGAGCAGGGCCGCCATGTCCGGCGGCAGCGGGCTCTCGAACCTGAGCTTCTCGCCGGTGCGCGGATGGGTGAATCCGAGCAGCGTTGCGTGCAGCGCCTGCCGACCCAGTGCCAGGAGCGCGGCGCGCGCCGCCTCCCCGAGCTTCACCGCCTTGGTCTTCAGCGCCCCGCCATAGGTGTCGTCCCCGAGCAGCGGGTGGCCGCGATGGCTGAGATGCACGCGGATTTGGTGGGTGCGCCCGGTCTCCAGCACGCAGCGCAGCAGCGTGACGATGCCGTCGGCATCGGGCTGCGCCTCAACCCGGTAATGCGTCACCGCGTGGCGGCCCTCGCCTTCGCGCACCACCGCGATCTTTTCCCGGTTCTTGTGGCTGCGGGCGAGGTTGGCGGTGATCGTGCCGGTGCGCGGCTCCGGCATCCCCCAGACGAAGGCGAGATAGGCCCGCTCCAGATCGCCGCTGCGGCCGTGATCGGCGAACTGCTTGGACAGGCGCTGATGCGCCCGGTCGTTCTTGGCGACGACCAGGAGCCCGCTGGTGTCCTTGTCGAGCCGGTGCACGATGCCCGGCCGGCGCACGCCGCCGATGCCCGAGAGGCTTTCGCCGCAATGCGCGACGAGGGCGTTCACCAGCGTGCCGGTCTCGTGCCCGGCGCCCGGGTGCACCACGAGCCCGGCCGGCTTGTCGATGACGATGAGGTCGTCGTCCTCGTAGGCGATGACCAGCGGCATCGCTTCACCGAGCGGCTCGGCCGGCGCCGCCTCCGGCACCGCGACTTCCAAGAATGCCCCCGGTCCGACCTTGCGGGAGGGGTCGAGCACCACGGTCCCGTCGCAGAGCACCTGCCCGCCCCGCACCAGCGCCTGCAGGCGCGAGCGCGAAATCTCTACGAAGGCCGCCGCAAGCACGCGGTCGAGCCGCTCCGGTCCCGCCTCCGGTGCGATGGTCACGCTCAGCCGTTCCGGCCCGTCCTCGTCGTCCTGCGCACCCGATATGACCGTGGCTCCACTTAAGCTGACCCGAGGGCCTTGCAGGCCCCCGATGGCGTCGGTATAGGAACCCTCGCCTGCCCGGAAGCTCCCATCGTCTAGCGGTCTAGGACGTCGCCCTCTCACGGCGAAAACAGGGGTTCGATTCCCCTTGGGAGCACCAGCAGGATCAATGACTTAGTCATGATCTCAGCAGGCCGTATCCCGTTCGTTGTCAAATTTGTTGCTCTTTGGGGGCAATCGTGACGATAGAACCGCCGGATCATCGCCTCGCCTCGAGTATCGCTGGCACGCCACCTCGAACATGGCCTGAGCTCGAGCGGTACGTCGCGGCAGAGGCAACATCTGCCGGCGAGAATGCTGAAGCCGCCGTTCGAGAACTGCGTCGTAAAGGCCCGATCACGCGCTTGCTTTGTCGTCAGCTCGCCATCGCGGTCCCACGCCAGAAGCGCGGAAAGAAGGACCGTCCTCAGCTCGACGACTTTACCGTCGTTGTCGTCGAGGCGCTCAAGCGGGATTATGGGTTGAGAGGCAAAGCACTATGGGACCGAGCGCATAGCGAGATCGCCGGGCGTGATTCCTTCATGGCCCTTTTCGAAAATGTCACCCCCGCGGCGATCGAGCGGCGGTATCACCGGGTGAAAAGCCGATCGTCCTGACGAAATACGTCGCAAAATTTCTGTCAGCGGACGCCTGATCGTCGCTGAGACACTCTTCGAGCCTCACTCCGCATCACGAATGCGTTTGATTACGGATCACCGACGATCTTTGAGCCGAAACGACGCTAGGGGCTTCATGAGCCTTGCTGCATTTGCTCAATAAGGCCGGGGGAACGGTATTTGTGCAGCAAGCTCACTCAGCCGATCGAAGGGAAGTGCTCGATAAACCGGAGGCCGCCCCATAGCTCGACGGCGTGGCCATCCACCATGGCTCTGGCTTGCTCTCGGCCATCCGCATCGTCCTTGGCAGCAACTCGAACGGGATTGGAGACCGTGCCGTCCCTGGCCAGAAGGAAAACGCTATATGCGGGCGGGGTCGGCGTCGACAGAATGTCGGAAAGGCGCTCCGGGATCTCTGCCATCTGCCGCTCCCTTCACTCGATATGCGGGAAAGACAGCTATTCGAAAAACCCGTTGTATTATAGCGCTTAAGCTCGGCCGTGACCCTCCGGTATGATACCGCACGCCCGACTCATCACCCCTTGGTGCATTTGCTCCGTAAGGCCGCGAAATAGTAGCGGGGCACTGGAGCCTCCTATTGCGACAGCTGACCCTCGGCCGTTCGCATGTTCATTCCACGGTACGGTCCGGGTAACGCCGGAAGGGAGGAAGATCCTGCGGCTGGTCGGGACGGGTGAGCCGGCTGACTGGACGAAAAGGGGCCGCCTCTCGGCGACCCCTCGGGCAATGCTTCCGGTCTAATCAGTAGCCGTACCCGCGGCGGCGATAGCCATACCCATCGTCGTAGCCGCGATTGCCGTAGGCGCCAGCCGCTACCGCGCCCGCTGCGAGACCGGCGATCCCGAGGCCGACGGCTGCGCCCGTGCCGATGCCGCGTCCACGGCGACCAGCGTACCCGCCATGATAGCCCCGATGCCCGCCGTAATAGCCCCCATGCCCGCCGCGGTATCCAGGTCGAGCATCGGCAGGCACGGCAGCAAGTGCGCCCAGGCTTAGGGCAGCAGTAAGCGTGATTGCGAGTTTGCGCATTCGGCACTCCATTCTAACGGTATGTGAAGCGCCAACTGCGGTAAGGCGCGGCCGTTCCAATGCTGGGAGATAAGCAGCATCGCGCGATGGCCTCGGGTAGATGGCCAGCGCGGCAGATCTGCCCGCCCTGTGAACTTCGAGGATAGCGGGCATAACGCCGATACGCCGCATTGCCCGTGACGCGGACGTCACGACGAAGCTGTTCGGTCCGTAAGCGTACGGAGGCCAGCGATGTTCACGTTCAGAGAGACGGCCCCGGGCACGTGGCGCTGGTCGTTCGTGTTTCGAGATCAGACGCTCGCGCACGAAGAAGGCTTCGATAGCGAGAGGCGGGCAAGGGCGGCCGCCATGGTGTTCGTGCGAGACGTCGGCGTGGCGCTGAAGAAGATGCCGGCGTGGGGCTAAGCAGGTCGATCTCAGGCCGCAGCCTTGCGCTTGGCGGCGAACTCCCAGATCGGCATCCCGCGCGGCATGCCAGGCGTGTCGCGGTAGCCGGCGGTACGCGTGAAGGCGATCCGGTTGGCCGAAATCGATGCCGCCTTGTCCCCGCTGACCATCAGGACGCCGCACCAGTCGACGCGCAGCGTGCCGTTCTCGGGATGCACCCCGAACAGCTCCGACGCCGTCCAGCCGAGCCGATGCGCCTCGGCACCGAACCGATCGAGGAAGTCGAGGGCGTTGTCGCGCATGGTGCCCCATCGCGCCGGAGACAGGTAGCGGCACGGCGGAACGGATGGGCTGAGCCGCTGGATGGCATCACGCCAGCCGGCGACCTCTGGCGGGAGATCGGTGAGCATGGCGCCGAACTACGACGTGGTCAGTCGAGTCGGCTGTAGCCGCCGGGTCACGGGAGTGACCGCACGAAAAAGCGGTATTGTGCAGCAAGCCCTCTCTGCTCTGCCGGCCTGGGCGCGCGCTAAGGCGCAGGATCACTTCCTTGGCCGGCCACTTCCTGCACATCGCATACAGCGACGGGCCATAGGACTGGTAGCTTCCTCCAATAGCCAAGGCCAAGTCTCGTCACGATGTTGGAAGGCCTGAGAGTGCGACCCTTGGGCTGACCAAGACGCCCTTCCCGATCCCTCGCGACAGCGCTAGCCTCTGAAGATGATCAAGCCTGCGACCGTCGCCATCGTCATCGGCACACCGTCTGGCCTTCGCCATCTGGCCAGTTCTTCCGAGCGGAATGCGGCCTGGCCCGCGGAGGAGGTCTTGAGGTCCCTCGGGGCGGACGTGCTATTGGCGAGCCTTTGGGTCCAGTGTGCCGACCCCGAGGCGGCCAAGCGCCTCACTAGCTACCTCCAGAGCGTGCGGGCCGAGGTGCTTGCGGAGGCAGAGCTTGGAGTTGGGCTAGGCTAGGCTGTACGCTTCCCTACGATTTGTGGGCAGCTGGCGCCTACCGCCAAAACATTTGCATCTCGTCGGGCGAGATGCCGGCCGCCGTCATGACGACGGCGCCACCGACCGCCAGGACTGCAAGGCAGAGCGGAGCCGGAGTGCCAGCATATCGCTCGACGAACGCTGCCAACATCCGTCGCGCGGTCTGCTCGATGTCGAGCCGGCCGGAGCACTCGCTACCCAGATCGTCCCACTCGATGGCGTTGCTGTTGTTGATGATGAAGAAGTACCGGGGCAAGGCATCGCTCTCATGCGGCCATTCAAGACGTTTGGGCAGAGCCCAATTGGTGCAATAGCACGCGTTGTAGGCCGACTCACTAGTGCAGGCCTACTAGTGTAACCCGAGGTTGAACCTTGGACGGCCTTACAGCCTCTTGGCGGCCGGAGCGCTCGGCGAGCCCTGAAGCGCAAAAAGGCTCGGCACGCCTTCCAACGCCCGGGCCTGAGGCAGGATCTCGCCTTGGAAGGCGAAGGGTAGACGGGTGAGCGGTGGGGCTTAGTCCGGCGTGCTTCAGATAGCCCTCGCCTTCAGGTGCTCGGTAAGCCAGCTAGAGCCGCATCCGATCATGCTGGATCGTATGCATCGTATCCAGCGGCGGCGAGGTAGTTGCGACATTCGGCAGGGGTGAAGGCAGCGAACGCGTTCTGGATCGCCTGCCGGAGGTCGGTGACGGT
>NZ_VRVE01000130.1:0-7206 GCF_008040035.1 Methylobacterium sp. WL9 | reverse complement strand
AATGGAGAGAGGCCGGAACACGGCTCTTCGATGCCTTCGACGCCATCGAGCTCTCCTCGCTGCAGGACACCGCCGCAGCCGAAGCCGCCTGCCGAAGGCTCGGAAAAGTCCAGGTCCTCGCCGAACGGATCATGCACGAACTGACCAAGTCTCCGCAGTTCGGCGCGAAGTCCTTTTCATCCCTGCCGATACCCTTCAAGGAAAACCACCTCAAGGTCGCCGCAGATTCCGGCACGACGCCTCGCATCAGCGTTCCCTCCGTCCAGGACCGTGCCTCGTAGCCGATGACGATCACGCTCCGGGAAACGGCGACGACCGTTCGAGACTCACGTGCGGGCGCCCCGAGGAGCACGACCCAAGCGGCATGACCTCTCCGTAGCGATCGCCGGCCTGCAGCCTTCCGCATGCCCGTTCGGCTCAACCCGTCGCAAATCCGATGCGGCCTGGAGCGGACATCGCTGCTGCCGCGTGACGTCAACGAGGACGCGGGCGATCCCTCCTCATCGAGGTCGCGGAGCATCCGTTCCCTGCCTTGATGAACTTGCCGATCGTCAGACCGACGACGACGGACAGCAACGCCCAGGGACCGACATACCTGAGCACACCACGCAATTTGACATCTTTCATGACAAGCACGATCCGATTTCCAATACAATCAAGCACATCTTCAGATCCAAGCCGGATCTGCGTCCAGTTAGATTGGCAACCTGAATTGTACCGAAGCTCGATATTATGGACAAATCGCCGAATGTCCTGCAAAGTAATCGAACTGCATGAATCCTGATCTGTGGCGCATGAACGAAGCGGATTAGATTATGACTGTGTTAGCGAAAGCGCCACGTTCCCTACGGTTGCAGTCGATGCAGGCCGAGCACGGTTTCGTTCCGAGCCTCAACGGCCTGCGCGCCATTAGTATTCTGATCGTCTTCCTATCGCACACGATCAGCAGCAAATTTTTTCCGGGGGGCTTCGGCGTCCGGGTCTTCTTCCTGATCAGCGGCTTCCTGATTGCGCGCCTCCTCTATGCAGAGTGGAAGGCGCAGTCCTCCATCGATTTGAAAGGCTTCTACATTCGCAGGTTTTTTCGTCTATATCCCGTCGTTATCGTCTATTGTGCAGTTGTGCTATTTATATACAGCCAGACCAACCCCAATGGCATCGTATGGCAGGAGCCTACTTCCGCGCTGTTATATTACGCGAACTACTATTACAGCCATCTAAGCCAAACCGGCCACACCGGCGGCACCATGCCATTCGCGATTTTCTGGTCTCTATCGGTCGAAGAGCACTTCTATATTATCTTCCCGATCATGTTCGTTTTCCTTCGCGCCGACCCACGGAAGATGTCCCTGGTTTGCGTAGCGATCCTAATCCTGTGTGTGTCCTTACGGCTGGCCGTAGCAACAGCAAGGCCCGATCTCCTGTCCACACACGTGTTCTACTACGAGACACAATATCAGTTCGATTCCATTGCGTTCGGCGTCCTGCTCGCCTCGCTCTGCGAGTACGACGCGGGGCAGGCATTGCTGAGACGTCTGCTCACGCCACCCGTGATCGGCCTAGCATTGGCTCTCCTCATCGTAGGGTTCGCGATCCGGAGCGAGTTTTTCCGGGAGACCATTCGCTATACGCTGCTGAGCGCTGCCGTCCTCATCGTGATTGTCAACGTCCTGTTTTCTGAAAAGTTTTCTGCTGTCCAAGTCGTATTGAACACGTCCCTGTTAGACTGGATTGGCAGGCTCAGTTACTCCATCTACGTCTGGCACTACGCAGCGCGGTCAATGCTCTCCGTAAGCTCAGGAGAGTGGTGGCAAAACTTCGTTCTCTGGTCTACGGTCACTTTGCTTGCCTCCGCAGCCTCTTATTACTTCATCGAACAACCGATTTCGGAGTTCCGTCACCGGTTCAGTTATCGCGCACAAAAACATGCAACGACCCGGTAGCAGATTCCCCAGGGGTTAAATCGACGCGACAGAGGCTCTTTGTTGGGACGGTCTCGTTCTGGGGGAAAGCCCCAAAAAAAACTAGAAAAGCAAAGTCGGTGGTCTCGTTCTGGCGTGCTTTCGAACGACATCGAGACTGCTCCGCCGAAAGAACGCGCAACCAGGCCAGAGCGCCGAGCCGATCCAATCGGATCGGATACGGCACTCAGAACCTAAAAGACCGGGATCCTGCTCCCTCATGAGCACAGCATTCCAAGTCGGGATTTATAATTTTTCGAACGAGCCATAGTGTTCTTGTTCGATCGATTGAAAGCCGAGCTCGCATGTCCAAGGAAGACGTAGTCGCTTACCCTTGGTCGCATGCCAGCGCAGATGATCGAAAGCTGTCGGCCCCGGCGTTGCCAGCCGGCAACAAGCTGCCAGCGATCCAAGCCCTTCGCGGCGCAGCTGTACTCCTTGTCGTGCTTTTTCATGCCTTGACACGCCACGTTCCATTCGGATGGGTCGGCGTCTGGCTGTTCTTCACAATCTCGGGATTCGTGATCACGCTATCACTGGAAAAGCTCTCGTCCAATATGGACGGTCGCAGCGTTTTACTGACTTTTTATCAGAAGCGGGCAAAACGTATTATTCCACTGTATGTCGTTATTTTATTGGGCGGATGCTTGATCTGCACGGCCATGATGCTTGCCGGACGATCGGACGTCCCGCCTGCGCTCGATCATTTGCCGTTCCTCCTCAGCTTCACTTACAACTTTTACCGGATGATGTCCGCGTACGAACATACGGAGCTATTCGGACATCTTTGGAGTTTGTGCGTCGAAGAGCAATTCTATGTGGTCTATCCTTTCGCATTCTTGCTCCTGAGCCGTATTGCTCGAATTCGGCTGCTGGTGCTCGTCATCCTGGCCTGTCCGCTCGGCCGGCTCTGCCTGAATTTATATCTGAACAAAATCGGATATTCGGAGGGTCAGATCGCAACGATCGTCTATCTGTGCCCCTTCAGTAACTTCGATGCGTTCTCGACCGGCTGTCTCGCTGCGTGTCTACGGAAGAAGGCATCCCGAATGAGCACACGCTTCTGGTTCGGCGTCATCACGGCGCTGATCCTTGCTCTGATGTCATATTTCGCGAGCCGAGCGCTGGTGATCGAGGCATCCTTCGCCGATGTCGCACGGTCCGCGCTGTCGGCAGAAACGCGCAGCCCGTCCGACCAGGTGGTCCTGTACAGCTTCCTGGCGCTGCTCGCGAGCACACTCGTCATCTGCGCGAACAACGCCCCGTCCCGACTTCCGTTTTTTGCCATTGCTCCGCTGATATGGCTGGGTGAATTGTCTTATGGCATCTACATGTACCATTTTCCGCTGCTTTATATTCGCTCGCAATTTTTGCCGGCCGCCGTTTCCGAGCCTTACGCGAAGCTATATGGCACAATCGTGCTGATAAGTTATTTAACGGCTGTTCTCGTTATTTCCTATCTGAGCTTCCGCTACATAGAGAAGCCGTTCCTGAACGCGCCCGAAAGAAGCCGGCGGTCGCGGAGTTGGCGGGCCGCGCACTAGACGTCGATCCTGAGATCTTGATGACACTGGTTTCACCTCTGTGCAGAGGATGATGGCTTGGGGTCGCTAGCTCCAGGAGAACGACAGCCACGACGCCAACGCAATCCGTCAGGAGATCCATGCGCCGCTCAAGCCGGCGTGAGGACACCGATCCCAAGCACAACCGTTTTGATACGGGCGCTCGCCAATTTGAAAGCCATGCGACTGGGGTTGCAGATCCGCGCCGGCCTCGAGGAGCCCCTCTCGACGGTCAGGGAGACGGTCGTTGATCGTGACCGGTTTGTTTACGGTACTAGACCTCGACCTGCGTCCCAGCTGGAAGCTTCGCGCGCGCCCCATTTGAACGGACTGCAATCGAGCTCACGCAAAAGTTCACGACGCAGGACACGCCGGCAGCGAGCACTATGAGCACGAACGCTATGTCGGCGGACGGCTTGAACAAGGACTCGAGCGTCACGATCACGAGCAATCGCGTAGCCAGTGCTGCCAGGGCACCTGCTAGGATGCCAGCACCTCGCTTGAATGACACCCTGTCCGCAAACGATCCATACGTGAACCGGTCATGCAGGACACAGTTGAGGGTGAAACCGGCAACGAATCCGGCCGACGCCGCCGTGGGCGCCGAGACCTGGGCTGCACGGATCAGCGCGAAGGCGACAAGAAAATCCACGACGAAGCCGGCCGCCGTAACGAGCGAGAATCGGCCGAGCAGCCCCTTGTCAAGATTCCTGAAAGACATTTTGGGCAACCGCGCGCTTGGACTGTTTCGGATCGTATCGACCGATGGCGACATGGACGAGCTCCAGAAGCATGCTCATCCGCCCGCGCAGGCCCGAAATCTTCGTCGGCGTGGCCTTGTTGGCAGGATACCGGCGCTCGACCGGGGTCTCGCAGACACGGAAACCCAGTTGCGGCGCCCGGATCGAGAGATAGAACAGAAGCTGGTAGCGGTCGAACAGCGGACGGAACGGAGCGACGCGTTCATCGAGGAGGAACTTGCGCGAATAGGCCCGGAAACCGTTCGTCGTATCCGTGTACCAGAACCTGCGCGAGGCCAGACTGATCAACGGCGCATGGATGAAGCGGCCCGCGACATAGCGGTCGACCGGCGTATTCTCGCTGACGCCGCCGGCGACATATCGCGATCCTTGAACAAGATCGTATCCGGCATCGAGCTTGGCGAAGAAGTCGGCGATGGCGGCAACTCCGTCCTTCCCGTTACCGTCGATCGTCACGATGCCGGCATAGCCGCCCTGCAGGCACCAGGCGTAGGCTATGCGGAGCTGTGCGCCCAAGCGTCCGGTATCGGTCTTGGTCAGGACCGCACGGACGTGACGGAAGGTTTTCAGCAGATCCGGGTCGAGTGAGCCGTCATCGCTACCTCCGTCCGCGATCACGATATCGAGCGGAAACGGCAACTCTTCCATCTCGGTCAACTGCCGCTTGATACGCGAACCTTCATTGATGACCGGAATGACGACGGCGTACCGATGTGCACGCTCGCGCAGCTCATTCGCCACGAAGTTTGGGACGCCTTCGGGATAGACGGTGTCAGTGACCGGGTTGGACGTCATAATAAGCCTCGATGACTTGCGCCGAGCGGTGGAGACACGTTTGCCAATCGCCCACGGGTTGCTTCATCTCGACGGAGATCCAGTCCGCGTAAGCAGACGACCGCAGGATATCACCAAATTGCCGATGGCGTGGGTTCGTGATGGACAGTGAATCCAGGTTGGGTTCGCTGATGTGAAAATGTGCGGCGGTGCCGACATAGGCCTCGAGTGCCTCATCATTTTCCTCGTTGATGCATACAGTACCGGTGTCGACGTGGAGCCGAAATCCCGGATGATCGACTTCGCCAACGAGCGATACGGCGTCACCGGTCTTCGTCACGTACTCGCATCCATAGCGTTCCGGGTTTGCTTCAAGTACCAGGATCGAGCCCTGATCTTTGAAAATACTTCCGAGTTCCCGGAATAGCGGAATCGCAATACGATCTGCCTCCGAAGCGGATAGATCGAGAAGCTTTCTCAAGCCAGGAGCACCGAACACACATGGTAGGCCGCCGAACTCGCCGGCCATCCGCGCGACGTGCGTCGCATGCTTCAGCAAAGCTAGCCGCGCCTTTGGTCCCAAAAAAATCGGATCGAGATTCGCACCGAAGAGAATACCCTGGAGGGCTATGACACTAAGGCCCTCCGACGCTGCGAAATCCATGTAGTTCGCAACGTCGGCACGCGTCACCCCGTCCCAGCCGCCGAATACCTTGAACGGCGCAAGTTCGAGCCCTCGGTATCCGAGTGCACGGATGATCCGCAACGCGGCGCGGTCTTCTTCGATCGGCCAGCACAGATTCGACAGCGCGAATTTTTGTCCGCAGATCATCCAGCTGTCCCGCATCTTGCGGCCAGAAAACCTTCCATGTGCCGAAGCGTCGTTTCCTCATCCGCGATGTAGCCGCCCCCCGGATGTCCGAAAACGTCGGCGTACGCCGTCCTCACGTCGTATGTCGCGGGCACGGAGTAAGAGCCTCCGATCTGGTCTGCCGGAAAAAAACGCTCTTGGATTTTCCTCATCTGTATTGGCGGCGTAACGAGATTGATTTGGGAAACGCCGACTTCAACAATCGTATCGAGATCGTCTGCCAGGCTGCCGAGTGAATACCACTGATAGGCACTATCAGAATTAATTTTCTCAAGCATATTTTTCGTCATGAGATCGTAAAGCGCGTTCTTCTTCAAACCTTCTCCGAACAGTGCCGGCAGCCGGATGATGGTATGGGCCGAGGGAAAGTTCTCGATCACCCATTCCTCGACCATGCGCCGATGACGGCCGTAAGCATGATCCGCATAGGCCTTGAAGTCATAGCCTTCGTCATTCCTGCCCGCCGGATCTGGATAGACGTCGACGGTCGATATGAGAATGAACCGATCGGTTCGCAGATTTCTCAGCTGCGCGAGCAAGCCGGATATCTGCGCCCAGTCCTCGCTAGGGTTCTTGTTAGCTAACCATTTGATTGCGGGTACGGCGCTGCAGACCACGGCCTCGTAGGATCGATCGCCAAGATCGGCCACGTTTTTGGAGTTGAAGAGGGACTCGTATCGCAGCGTACGCGATGGGTGGGCGAGAAGATTCGATCCGACAAACCCCGTGTAGCCAACTATGGCGGCCGCAGATGGAGTCATCGCCGAAATCCTCGGAACACAAGGTACAGCATCGAGATGGCCCGACATTAGACTAGCAGTCAACGCCACACCGACTGCCTGAAAATCCAGCATCATAATGGGCTATCGAAACGACGGTCGCGTTCTTTCCCCTGAAGCGCTTGCCCCCGGCGAGATGCTGGGAATATGCACCGCTTATTCCGCAACAGTTATAAAATGTTTTTCTTACAGACTAACTGACTTGTGATCGGATGCGATCTCGGATCATAAACTTACTTGCCGGCCCGCTTATTCGGGCACGCGAGATCAAAATGCCCCATCCTCAGTTATGCATCAGTGATATAGTTAGATATATGCACCTCCCCGAGCAGGTTCGAGGGGTGCGCGCCGGAGCGGCCCCGATGCTGCAATGGCTGCAGATCGCGACGCTGGTGGTCGATCCGAGCTACCAGCGCCCGATCTGCGGACGCGGCCGCAGCAACGTCGACCGCATCGCCCGCGAGTTCAACTGGCGCTTCTTCGCCCCCGTCGTCGTCT
>NZ_VRVE01000012.1:0-65775 GCF_008040035.1 Methylobacterium sp. WL9 | reverse complement strand
GGGGTCCGAGGCGGTCCGCCCGGTCGCCGCGATGCGCGAGGGCAGCGGTGCCCGCGACCCGATGACGGTCGCCGGACGCGATTGGGCGGGCGACGACTATCAATACGTCTTCATGATCGCGACCGAGGCAGTCGAGGATAATCGCCGTCACGTGCTGATCCAGGCACGCACTCTCGATTTCGAGGCGTTCGACGTGCTGCACAGGGCCGATGGCCAGGTGCAGCCCGGATGGACACCCTTCGGCGACAGGGCAAATGCCAGGATTGGCCGCGGCCGCCGGCCCGAGCCGCCGGCCCTGGCCCCGGTCCTCGACGAGGCGGGCAAGCCCATCGTCGGGAATTGCTCCGGACAGGGTTTCGACACGCAGGGCCTCGTCGGCTCGATCAGCGTCTCGAACCAAGTCTACCACTACTTCTACACCGACGTGCTGCCGGCGGATTGCGCCGAGCCGGCGGCCAGGCGCCGGCTCGGATTGTATCTGCGCACCAGCCGCGACGTCAGCGTCGAGAAGGCGTGGTCGCCGCCGCAGACCGTGCTCGAGGCGCTGCCGCCGGATACGCTGGTGCGGGTCGGCAAGGCCAAGGGCATGGAGCGCTGGGTCATGGCCTATTCCTGCTACCGGCCAGCCAACGCCGCCGGGGGGCCGGTCGCGGACATCTGCCTGCACTACACGGCCGACCTGTCGCCCGCTGCGTTCAGGGAGCTGCCGCTGTTCGCCGAGCCGGCGCGTGCGGCGCGCTCGCCGTCCCATCTTGGGCTGCGTTCGGGCGGCGACGGCGGCGGGCGCTACGGCCGCGACGGCTTCTTCTGGATGACCGACCGCTACGGCAACGTCGACACGCCGGCGGCCTACCCGACCAAGGGCGGCTTCCTCACCTGGCTCGACCGGCTTGCCCCGCGCTCGGACGGCAGCGCCGGGTCGAGCCTCTACGGCCGCCCGGTCTACTGGTCGACCTGGACGGTGCGAAGCCGGTCGTTGTAGCGACCGGTCGTCGGAGCGCGCCTCGCGGTCTGCGCGTCCTGCATGCCCCGGGCGCACGCGTCGGCGCATCGTGTCCCGTACTGCAATCTGCGGTCCTGGAAGCCGCGACGCCCTGCGCTGAGATACATCCCGCAAGTTGAAACAAGATTATACTTGAAACAAATCGCAAGGCGAAACGCATTGTAACAATTATAAGTCGATAATAAAGTATTTGCCTTCGCGCGTATCATCGATCACGTGCGGTCCTGTGCTTCCAGCCGGGGCCGGTTTCTGTGATCCAACATGACCTGGGCCGACATCTTCGTGGCGCTCGATGCGCCGTTCGTCTTGCCGGCTCTGTCGTCGAGTCTCGTCTTCGTCTGGAAGGCTGCACGTTCGGCCGAGGCGGTCGTGCGATCGGCTTGGCCGAAGACCTGCGATGTTCCTTGAAGGCCAAGCATCTTCAAGGAAGCCGAAGCATCGGCGTCGCGACATTGTCATCGATCCGAGGATGAAGATCAGAAATGCGCGTATCACTCTTGGCTGCGTGTCTCGCCGTCGTGCCGTTGGCCGTCGCCCATGCCGATCCGGTGGAGATCGTCGGCGACCCCGCGGCTGCGGGCGGTGAGATCACGAACGTCACCATCAAGGATAAGGGCTATGGCCCGGCGGCCGTGACGGTGAAGCACGGGACGATCGTCCGCTGGAAGAACGAGGACGAGACCGCGCGCAACGTCCAACTGCGTGGCGGCCCCGCCAAAGGCTGGGACAAGGCCCAAGGGCCGTTGATCGCCAAGGGCGAAGCCTATGCCCTGAAATTCAACGATCCCGGGTCCTACAAATACATCTGCACGCCGCACTCGATCGCCATGAAGGGCGAGATCACGGTCGAGTAAGGCGGTATCATCCGCGTAGAGCGTCAACGGTGTTTCGAGCGGGTGGACGACAGGTAACGCGATGCCGTCGTCTGCCCGCTCATGCTGTCTGCGAACGTGAGCCGCGGATTACGATTCGATCCGAGGGGCGAGGACGTTCGCGTGCATCGATCGCGCTGGGTCAGATTATCAGTTCACGCTCCAGAAGGTTTACCGCTCGATCAAGAACACGCGACCATAGTCCGTCTTCGAGCGTGCAGAACTCAGCGAGGAACGTGAGCGAGCGAACTTCGGCAAGCTTGACGAAGTTCGGGAGGGCAAGCCGCTCAGCCTTGGTCAAGGCGCGCTCCGATTCGTAGCCAGCCAGCAGCGCGGCGACGAGCGCTCCACTTTGAGAAGGCTCGCGCATGACGAGATGCCAAACCGGAGTGCCGAGGTCGAGCAGGTACGGGCCGTAGCCGCAATCGTCGAAGTCGATGAATCCGACACTGCCATCCCGGATGATGGCATTGGCCGACCAGGCGTCCCCATGACAATTTCCTGACGGGAGATCGTGCGGAGCAGGACCGCGAAGCATCTCCATGCGGCAGTGATCGATCGCATGCCGGGCTGCCGCGCTGTGGGGAATGGCGGCCAATGACGCGGTCGCTCGCATGCATACCGTCTGCGGGTCGAGGTCGAGGAGCCGCACCTCACCGCCTTCGATCCCGGCGAGGGCATCGTGCAGCTTCGCCAAGGCTGCGCCGAATAGCGCCATGTCACCAATCTCGCAGGCGACCGCCCGGCCGCCGAGCGCCTGGAACAAGCAGGCGGCACGTGTCACGCTTTCGAACACGATGCTCGCGCAATCCGCCCCTTCGGCGGTGCGGATCGGTCGAGCCACGTCGATGCCGGGCGTTGGTCGGACCTCGCGCAACAAGCGTAACTCGAAGGCGATTTCGGCCGGGGAACGGCCGGCGGCCCTGTATAGGCGCAGGTAGTAAGCTTCGCCCTTCGTAGCGAGGCGGTAGGTGCGATTGGCGCCGGGAGCAACCAAGTCACAGCTTAGAAACGCCCGGCCATAGCACCTGGAAAGATCGTTCAGGTCGATGTCACTCATCGGCACGACCTACGATGCGCAGCGTTCGAGCAGTGCTGTCATCCTCGGCTAAGGATCAAAAGCCGACAGCGGGTGGATATCTGCAAGCAGACATCCACCCGCTGTCGAGGCAACCCGTCCCACCCGATCCGAACTTAGCCGCGGTCAGGCTGCGTCGAGTTGCTTCGCCGTGATGGCGTAGGCGAAGCGTTCCGGATCGAGGCAGTCGAGACGCCAGCCTGCGACCTCGGCCTCGGGATACATCAGGAAGGCGTTCGGCCCCTCCTTCGATCCCGGCAACGGGACGTCGTGGCCGGTGTTGTAGGCCAGCCAATTCGTCTCCCAGGCGCCGAACAGGGTATCTCGGGCCGCGCGCACCTTGCCGTCGGCGATGTCGCGGTGGCCCGGCGGCTCCTCCAGCGCGACCTTGCGCACGTCCGCGGGATCGGCGGGCACCCAGCCGAACTGCGACAGGTAGACCTCGGCGCGGCAATGCTGTGCCTTGGTGACCGTCTCCGTGTTGGCGCCAAGGCTCTTGTAGCCGAACGCCGACGGCGCCACGCGGATGCCGTAGACGTCGCGCGCCGGCACGCCGACCGCGCGCAGCAGGCCGACGAACAAGGCGTTGATGTCGGCGCACTTGCCACCCATCTGGCCCAGCGCCAGCATCTGGGCGACGTTGCCCGACCCGCAGCCCCGCACCGAAGCTTCGCGGAAGGTGTTCTCGACCACCCATTCATAGATCGCCCGTGCCTTGGCGAGGTCCGTGTCGGCGCCGGCCGTGATTTTTTCGGCCGTTTGCCGCACGAGGCCATCGGTCGGGATCAGGCCGGTGGCTGCCGTGTAGAGCTGCCGCTCGGCGGCCGAAAGGGGCGTCGGCGTGCCGGGCCGAGCCAGGTCGACGGCGCGGTCGCGCCCCGCGAAGCGGCTGGTCACCTCGGCCGTCGGCGTCTCGCCCGCGGCCCAGGTCAGGTGAAGCATCTCGACGCCGTAACGCGGATCGCGCACCGATCTTACGGTGCTCGCGTTCGTGGTCCAGGTGTTGCCGAGCGGGCGGGTCCACGCGGCCTCGCCGACGGAGGGCAGCGGCACCCAGGCCTGGGCCGGCTTGCCCGCCGGCAGCGTGAGATGCGTGACGACCTCGTAGCGCCGCCAAGAACCAGGCGTCGGCGAGAAAGCGTCCTCGGCCCGCGCGAGGCGCGGCAGGCAGGGGGCGGCACTCAGGATGAGGCCGGTCTTCAACAGGTCGCGCCGATGCATCGTTGTTTCTTCGAGAAGGCTCCGGATGCCGTGCGTTGTTGCAGCCGGGGCCGAAGGGGGCAAGTTCACGACATATGACACACGAGCGCACCGGCCTGGGGGCCGTGCTGGGTGGATCTCGGTCTGCCCGCTTCCGAGCAATGCATGACAGCGGACGTCGCCGCCGCGCTCCGTCCACGGCTCTAAACTCGGCGTTAACCTAGTTCAGTGATTTGTCGGACCATTGGTAGCAGCGTCGTGCGGGCCGTACCTGCCGCCACGCAAGGATGGCAAGTTATGCGGCTGATCGTCGGCACACTGATCGTCTTCGCCTGCGTCTTCGGCAGCTACGCGCAGATGGGTGGCCACCTGGAAGTCCTTTGGCAGCCGTACGAGTTTGTCATCATCCTCGGTGCAGCGATCGGTGCCTTCATCATCGGCAACATCGGGCCGGTGCTCAAGGCCGTGCCCGCCATGCTGGGCACGCTGGTGAAGGGCCCCAAATATAATCAGCAATCCTATGTCGAGCTGCTGGGGATGCAGTACTCGTTGTACAAACTCGTGAAGCAGAAGGGTGTAATGGCGCTCGAGCCGCACATCGAAAATCCGAGCGAGTCGACGTTGTTCGAAGCCTTCCCGACCTTTGCGGCAAACCATCACGCGGTCGAATTCGTCTGCGACTACATGCGTATGGTCTCGCTGGGCGTCAACAACGCCTACGAGATCGAGGCTCTGATGGATGAGGAACTCGAGACGCACCACCAAGAGCAGGAGCGTATCGTTTCGGCCATGCAGTCGCTCGCCGACGGAACACCGGCGCTCGGCATCGTCGCCGCCGTGCTCGGCGTGATCAAGACGATGGGGGCGATCAAAGAACCGCCGGAGGTGCTGGGACATCTGATCGGCGGCGCGCTGGTCGGCACCTTTTTCGGCGTCTTCGTCGCCTATGGCTTCTTCGGGCCCATGGCGCAGTCGCTCAGGAGCCTCTTCGAGGCCGAATCCAAATACTACGTTTCGCTCAAGGCGGGTCTCCTCGCCCACATCGGCGGCCAGCCGCCGGTGATGGCGGTAGAATTTGCCCGCAAGGCTCTGATGAGCGACGTCCGCCCGACCTTCAACGAGGTGGAAGAGGCGACCGCCGCCCTGCCCGCCTAGAGCAGGCTGTGAAAAAGCGGCAACGGTTTTTCGTTCGAAGCCTGCTCTAAACTTTTGAATCGATCACGCTGCATTTCGATCGACTCGATCGAAATGCAGCGTGATCTAGATCTGACCGAATTTCGAGCAGGGACTTGATCGACATGGCCATCCAGCCGATCATCATCAAGAAGGTCAAGAAGGCCGCTCATGCACACCACGGCGGGGCCTGGAAGATCGCCTATGCGGACTTCGTGACCGCCATGATGGCGTTCTTTCTGCTGATGTGGCTGATCAGCATGACGACGCCGGAGCAGAAGGTCGGTTTGGCGGAATACTTCGCGCCGGCGGCTTTGAGCCCTGCAAACAGTGGCGCCGGCGGAATGCTGTACGGCACCTCCCTGGACACTTCGGGCAACAAGCTGTCCACGCCGCGCGACGCAGCGAGGGGCTCTGCCGAGCAAGAGGACAGAGCGCGCCCGACCAGTCCGGGCCGCGCCAGCGATCTCGATGCCAGCCACCCGGCCGCCAGCGCGCAGGCCAACGACAGCGCCATAGCCAGCCTCCGGCAGGCGCTGCAGAAGATGCCCGACATTGCCGAGCTGTCGCGCAACATCGTGATCGAGCCGACCAAAGAGGGCGTGAACGTTTCCCTCGTGGACCAGGACGGCCGCTCCATGTTCCGCGAGGGCTCCGTCGACCCCTACGAGCGCACCCGTCGCGTGCTGGAGGCGCTCGCGCCCGCCCTGCGCCGGCTGCCCAATCGCCTGTCGATAACCGGCCACACGGCCGCCGCGCGCCCGGGCTCGGCGCGGGCCGCCGAACCCTGGAACCTCACCGCCGGGCGTGCGCTCGCCGTGCGCGAAATCCTGTCGGGTGCCGGGGTTCCCAACGACAACGTCGATTCCGTCGTGGGACGCGCCGACACGCAGCCGGTTTTCCCCGACAATCCCTACATCGCGCCGAACCGACGGGTGACGATCACTCTGCTCGATGCGAGCCCGCCGGTGCCCCCGAATTTTCTTCGCTGACGACAAGGGACCTCGAAACCCTCGAGCTGATTGCAACCGCAGGGCGCGCAGGCGCGGCAGACAGGTTCGCGTAGCAAATCACCGACGCCGGCCGAGCAGAATTGGTCGAGCGTTACGGGCCTTCGCCGGAGCGAGGATGGGTCGCTCCTTCAAAAGCTGAACGATGAGCGAACTCCGCCACCCGGTCCAAGCCTAGTTGGCGGGGTAGGGCAATCCGATCCCGCGCCGCCGCCGAAAGCCTCGTTGTACCAGCGGCCGCGAGGGGTGCATGGCAAGACGTCCGCTTCCGGGCATCGCGTCTATGAACCGGAACGACCGGGTCGGGTCGAAGCCGGGCGCGCCCAGCGGGTATGCAGTGTCGGCTTCCTATCACCCGCTCCCGCTGGCTGCCCATACGCACCCGCTGAGCCGGTAACGGGCCTCGGCCTCCACCTACGGGTTGCGCGTTATACCGTTTCCGATTGATTCCTTCGGCTTACCACTCCCCACCATCCTCGGACGGGTGGAGCGTCAACGGCACCCGATCCGGGGCCGAGCATAATGACGTCGCGAAGCGTCGAAACGTCTGCGCCGTTCGAATCGAGCCGCTGGCGCGGCCCTTGTCAACGCTAGGTCCCGGATCACCTTCCACTGCGTTCCAGGCGTCCGGGAAAGGGCCGTGGCATCGAACGGAAACGGGTTCAGATCGCGGATTTGCCCGGATCCGGCTCGGCGGCGGCATCCTCCCGGATCGGGCCGCCGAAGAAGGTCGAGGGTTCGGAGCGCCATTGGCCGGTCTCCGGGTTCTCCGCCCGCCGGTGCGCCCAGAGCATCATCACGGCGACGAGGAGCCAGGAACACCCGATCCCGATGAAGAACGACATGCGACGTCACTCCCGTGCGGCCGATCCGCGATCCCGCCATGATAGGGGGCGCCCCGCGGCCGGCAAGGCTTGCCATTGCGCAGGTTCCCGAGAAGGCTCGCACCGGCGCGAAACCTGCCTCCGGCCGGAGGGCCCGACGCGCGACGATCGGCCCGAACCGTTCCTGCCCTCGATCCCCGGTGACGCATGAAACACCTGAAATGGCTCGGCCTGCTGCCGTTCCTCGGCATGCTCGGGGGGCCGTTCGTGCTGAACCGCGTCGAGCCGATGGTGTTCGGCATGCCGCTGCTGCTGGCCTGGCTCGTCGGCTGCGTGGTCGCGAGCTCAGGCGTCATGGGCCTGATCTATCTCTGCGATCCGGCCCGCCGGGAGATCGAGCATTGAACGCCGCGCTGCCGATCATCGCGCTCGCCGTCGTCGTCATCCTCGGCCTCGGCCTGTGGGCGCGCTCCGGCCACGACATGGATCTCGAACAATGGACGGTGGGCGGGCGCGGCTTCGGAACGATGCTCGTGTTCCTGCTGATGGCAGGCGAGGTCTACACCACCTTCACCTTCCTCGGCGCCTCGGGCTGGGCCTACGGGAAGGGCGGGCCGACCTACTACATCCTCTGCTACCTCTGCCTGATCTACCTGATCTCGTATTGGCTGCTGCCGCCTGTCTGGCGCTACGCCAAGGCGCGCAAGCTTTTTTCGCAGCCGGATTTCTTCGCGGCGAAATACGACAGCCCGGCCCTCGGCATCCTCGTGGCTTTGGTCGGGATCGTGGCGCTGGTCCCCTACATGGTGTTGCAGCTGAAAGGCCTCGGCATCATCGTCGCGACCGCCTCGTACGGCGCGGTCTCGCCCACGGTCGCGATCTGGATCGGGGCCGGGACGGTGACGACCTACGTCATGGTGTCGGGCGTGCGCGGCTCCGCCTGGAACGCCGTCATCAAGGACGTGCTGATCCTGTCCGTGGTGGTCTTCCTCGGGCTCTACCTGCCTTGGCACTATTATGGCGGCATCGAGCCGATGTTCCGGGCGATCGACCAGGCCAAGCCGGGCTTCCTGGCGCTGCCGGAGCGGGGCCAGAGCGCCAGCTGGTTCGCCTCGACCACGCTGCTGACGGCGCTCGGCGGCTGGATGTTCCCGCACATCTTCGGCTCGGTCTACACGGCGCGCGAGGCCAACGTGTTTCGCCGCAACGCGGTGTTTCTGCCGCTCTACCAGCTGATGCTGCTGTTCGTGTTCTTCGCGGGTTTTGCGGCGGTGCTGCAGGTGCCCGGTTTGAAAGGGCCGGATGTCGACCTCGCGCTGTTCAAGCTCGCGATCGAGACGTTTCCGCCCTGGTTCGTCGGGGTGATCGGCGCGACCGGCGTGTTCACGGCCCTGGTGCCGGGCTCGATGATCCTGATCTCGGGCGCGACCCTCGTGGCGCACAACCTCTACCGGCCGCTGCGCCCCGCCGCGACGGATGCCTCCACCGGCCGGCTCGCCAAGCTGGTGGCGCCGGTCCTGGCGCTGGTCTGCGTCGGCTTCACCCTGCAGGGCGGCGAGACCATCGTGCAGCTGCTGCTGATGGGCTACGCCTTCGTCACGCAGCTGTTTCCCGCGCTGCTCGCGAGCCTGATGGCGCGCAATCCGCTGAGCAAGCAGGGGGCGGCGGCGGGAATCGTGGTGGGGGTCGGAACCGTGGCGGCGACCGCGCTCGGCGGTCACACGATGGCGACGCTGTTTCCAGGCCTGCCGGGGCCGGTTCAGGATCTCAACATCGGCATCGTCGCGCTGGCGCTGAACGTCGCCGTGGCGATGGTCGTCAGTCTTACGACGCGGCGGAGGGTTGCCGCCGCGCAGGCGCTCGCGAAGTGAGCGTCAGGCGGCGCGTGCTGCGGCGTGGTGGCGATAGAGGCCCCGGACGGCGGAGAACGGGAGCAGGAGGGCCTTCACCACGGCGGTGACGGCCAGGACGGCGAGAACCGGCAGGATCGCTACGCAGATTCCGATCACGGGCATCGCAAGCTCCATTTTTTCGCGGCGACGCCGTGGCGTTGCCTGGGGGTGACATACCGCGACGCAATCGCGGCAATACGAAGGACGGCTTCCGCATTCCTGCGGAATTCTACCGAGCCGGGAAATCCGATCCGGCTCCCGGCCCGGCTGCGGCGATCCGGCCGGCGCGCGGATGAGCTGCGTCGAAGGCGTTCATCAGGCGGTCGGCATCGACGCGGGTGTAGAGCTGGGTGGTCGAGAGCGACGCGTGGCCGAGCAGTTCCTGGATCGCCCGCAACTCGCCCTGGCGGGCAAGCAGATGCGTCGCGAAGGAGTGGCGCAGAGCATGCGGTGTCGCGCTGTCGGGCAGGCCGAGGGCGCCGCGCAGGGCCGCCATGGCGTATTGCACGACGCGCGGCGAGAGCGGCCCGCCCTTCACGCCGACGAAGAGCGGCCCGTCGGGAGCGAGGGGATGCGGGCAGGCGCCGAGATAGGCGGCGACGGCCTGGGAGACCGCCGGCAGCACCGGCACGGCGCGGGTCTTGCCGCCCTTGCCGAGGACGCGGACCTCGTCGATTCCCGGTTCCGGCGCGTCCTTGCGGGCGATGCCCAGCGCTTCCGAGATGCGCAGGCCCGAGCCGTAGAGCAGAGCGATCACCGCCGCGTCGCGGGCGAGCACCCAGGGCGCGCGGTCGCCGTCGGGGCGGCTCTCGGAGCGGGTGACGGCGATGGCGGACTCCATCGAGAGCGGCCGCGGCAGGCGGCGCTCGACCTTGGGCGAGCGCACCGCGCCGAGCGCCGCGACGCCGCCATGGCCCTCGCGTTCGAGATGGCGGGCGAAGGAGCGGATGCCGGCCAGCACCCGCATCAGCGAGCGCCCGGTCAGGCCGTCGGCACGCCGCGCTGCCATGAAGCCGCGCACGTCGCGGGGTTTCAGGGCGACGAGTCTCGGAATCGTCGGCGTGCCGGTGCGGCGGTCGAGATGGCTCAGGAACTGGTGCAGGTCGCGGGCATAGGCCTCGCAGGTGTTGGCGGCCATCCGCCGCTCGCGGGCGAGGCCGTCGATCCAGGCCTCGGCCGTGGCGCGGAGCAACGCGTCGCCGGCAAACGACACACGGTCGCGGTCGTCGGCGGGATCGTCCGAGGGGGAGGGGAGGGCTGCCATCGCTGGCGCCCATCAGGGGACGTTATGGTTGAGGAGGCGTTAACGCCGGGCCGGTCGTAGGCGCCCACGAAAAAGCGCGCCCGAGGGGCGCGCTTGAGTTTCGATCGGTGGGACACTTCCTGGGAAGAAGTGTCGGGATCATAACCAAGCGCTGCCGACGCTCAAAGCGTATTCATTGTGCAGCTTGGGCCGAACGGCGGCAACTTGCCGCCGACGGCAGGCGCCGTCGTCAGAATCCGATCCGCTCGATGATCTTCCGGGCCTCGGTCGCGCTGATCGGCATACTGAAGATGCGCCCCTGGACCTCGGTGCAGCCTTCGCCGGTCAGGTGGGCGAGCTGATCCTCGGTCTCGACGCCTTCGGCGATGGTCGGGATGCCGAAGCTCGTGCCGAGCCCCAGGATCGCGCTGACGATGGCGCTGCAGTCGCGGTTGCTGGTGACGTCCTCGATGAAGGAGCGGTCGATCTTGAGCTTGTCGAACTGGAACATCCGTAGATAGCTCAGGCTCGAATAGCCCGTGCCGAAATCGTCCATCGAGATGCGGACGCCCAGGGCACGAAGCTGGTTCAGCGTGTCGATGTTCTTGTCGGTCTTCTGCAGGAGGACCGATTCCGTGATCTCGATCTCGAGGCGCTCCGCCGGCAGGCCCGAATACGCCAGCGCGCTGATCACGGACGGCACGAGGCTGCCGCGCATGAACTGCACCGACGAGACGTTGACCGCGATCGTGAGCGCCGCCGGCCAGCCCACCGCCTCGCGGCAGGCCTCGCGCAGCACCCATTCGCCGATCGGAACGATCAGGCCGATCTCCTCCGCGAGCGGGATGAACTCGGCCGGCGAGACCATGCCGCGGGTCGGGTGGCGCCAGCGGATCAGCGCCTCGAAGCCGCAGACCTTGCGGGAACTGAGCGAGATCTGCGGCTGGTAGAAGACCTCGAACTGGCCGAGCCCCTGAGCGTTGCGCAGGTCGAGCTCCAGCGAGCGCCGGGCTTGGACATGGGCATCCATGGCCGGGTCGAAGATCCGGAAAGTGCCGCGGCCCTCGATCTTGGCGCGGTACATCGCGAGGTCGGCCGCCTTCAGCAGCTCTTCCGGGTCGTCGCCTGTGCCGGAGCCGATCACGATGCCGACGCTGGCGCCGATGGTGGTGAGGTGGCCGTGCACCTGTCGCTCGCGGCTCGCGATCTCGATCAGCCGGGTGGCGAGCGCGATGGCGCCCTCCGGCTGCTTGTTGCCGACCTGCAGGATGGCGAACTCGTCGCCGCCGAGCCGGGCGATCCGGTCCGAGCGCTCCATGACGGCCCGGAAATCCTCGCCCACCGCCTGCAGCAGCATGTCGCCGATCGAGTGGCCGAGGGTATCGTTGACGCCCTTGAAGCCGTCGAGGTCGACGAACAGGATCGCGACGCACTGGCCGGGCTCGTTGCCGGTCTCCGCGATGCCGCTCACCAGCTCGTCGCGGAACTGGCGGCGGTTGGGCAGCCCGGTCAGCGGATCGTGGAAGGCGAGGAAGCGCGAGCGGGCTTCCGATTGCTGGCGCTGGACGATCTCGCCCTGGAGCTGCTGGTTGATCTCGACGAGTTCGCGGGTCCGCTCCTCGACGCGCTGTTCGAGCTGGTCGTTGACCTGGCGGAGTTCCCTGGCGGCCGAGGCGATCTTCTCCTCCGCGCGCTTGCGGTCGACCTGGGCGTTCACCCGGGCCAGCGCCACCTCGAAGTCGACCGGCTTCGTGACGTAGTCGTTGGCCTCGAGGTTCAGCGCCTCGACGACGTTCTCGGACTCGGCCTTGGCCGTCACCATGATGACGGGGAGCTGCAGCGGGGTGTAGCGCGCCCGGATCGCCTTCAGCACGGCGATGCCGTCGATGTCCGGCATCATCACGTCGAGCAGGATGACGTCGTAGCTGTGCCGCTCGATCATCTCGAGGGCGCGGGCGCCGCCGTCGGCCTCTGCGACCTCGAAGCCACGGCGGCTGAACCGGCGCAGCAGGATCGTGCGGTTGTCGGCGATGTCGTCGACGATGAGCAGGCGCGCCGCCTTCTGCCGCTCGGCGACCGGGGCGTCTGCCTGCGCCGGAGCCGTCCGGTCGATCGCCAGGTTGTCGCGAAAGTTCATGAGAACTGGACCCCGAAATCGGCAGGCAGGTCGGCACGCGAGAAGGTGTGGTCGGGTCGTGAGGTTGCGTCGGCCAACGGCTCGGCGACTTCGGCCGGAATGCAGAAGCTGAACACCGAGCCGCGATCGATCTCGCTGGTGACGCCGATGCTGCCGCCCATCAGGGTGCAGAGCTTCTGGCTGAGCGCGAGGCCGAGGCCGGTTCCGCCATAGTGCTGGGCCGTCGCCGCCGAGACCTGGCGGAAGTTCTGGAAGAGCCGGCCGATATCGCCCTGCGAGATGCCGATGCCGGTGTCGCGCACCCGCACGTCGAGCCAGGTGCCGGTCGGCTTGCGGTCCATCCGCACCGAGAGCGTGACGTTGCCGTTCTTCGTGAACTTGGCGGCGTTGCTGAGCAGGTTGACCAGGATCTGGCGCAGCTTGGTCTGGTCGGTCCGCATCGTTCCGAGGGCGGTGAGGTGCTGGACGGTGAGGGCGTTGCCGTTGCCGTCGGCGAGCGGCTTCACCGTGGCCACGACCTGGTCCAGCAGGCGGGCGAGATCGAAGGTCTCGACGTTCAGCTCGATCGTCTCCGCCTCGATCTTCGAGAGGTCGAGCACGTCGACCACCAGCGAGAGCAGGTGTCGGCCGGCGGCGTTGATGCTGCGCACGTCCTTCTGCTTGGTCGCGTCGCTGCCCGGCGGGATGTTCTCCAGGATCAGCTCGCTGTAGCCGATCACGGCGTTGAGCGGGGTGCGCAGCTCGTGGCTCATCTTGGCGAGGAACACCGACTTCGCCCGGTTGGCCGCCTCGGCGAGTTCCTTGACGACTTGGAGCTGCTCGTTCGCCGCAAGATAGCGCTCGGTCTCCTGCTCGATCTGCGAGCGCATCGACATGACATGCGAGTAGTAGATCGCCATCCAGGACATGTAGAGCGTCGCCGAGACGATCGAGACCCAACTCACGATCGCCAGATCGGCCACCGGCACGATCTGCGGGAAGCCGTTGCTGAGATAGGCGACGAAGAACACAGTCACGTTGAGCGCGAACAGCCCGACGATCAGCAACTGCTGTTCGGAGAAGTAGAAGAACCCGAGCAGCAGGGCGATGATCAGCCACGGCAGGCAAGGCGAAGTCGCGCCGCCGTAATAGTAGGTTCCGAACAGTGCCGTGAAGGCCAGGAGCTCGACGGACAGAAACGCCGCGAGCTTGATGTTCTGCGTGTACTTGAGGACGAAGGGCAGCGTCCAGAACAGGCACACGCAGGCGATGACGGTGTAGCAGGGGAATCCGGGGTCGGGGTCGGTGCGATACAGGAACACGCACATCGACTGCGACATCAGCGGCCCCAACACGTGCGTCAGCACGAAATTGCGCGCGACGGACAGGTCGGAGCGTTCGAGATGGGCGGACTGGGGAATGAACCAATCGACGATATGCTCAAGGCTGTGTCGCATCGTCGCGGTCCGGCTTTCGTGGCCGCTCAAGTATGAGTTCAGACGTTAATTTTCAGTATATCGCCGCTCTTGTGCAGATAAATCGAGCGGTTAATTTGCGGTAAAACATAGATCAAACATATCCGAGACGTTAAGCATTCGAAGATATTGTGTGTTGCATGAATCCTCCGGCTGCGGTTGTGCGGATCGTCGTTCGGTCCGGCAGCAGGTCTGTCGGAGGCTCGGGAAGACATCCATGCCGCGGAACCTGAAGCTCGAGACCTTCGACCGGTTCGTCGACTGGTTCCTCCATCCGAGCATGGTCGACGACAAGTCGACGCGGAAGCAGGCGCGGCTCTTCCTCTTGAGCCACATCCTCGGCCCGTTCCTCGGCAACGGCGTCGCCCTCGTCCTTCTTCTCGCCGATCCCGCGCCGGGCTTCGAGATCGGCGTGATGTTTCTCGCGATCAGCGGTTTCTGGGCGTTCCCCTTCCTGCTGCGCTGCTGCGGACGGCTCGAACTGCTGGCGCTGATCTCGATCCAGAACCTGACCTTCGCGGTGCTCTGGACGACGTATTTCTACGGCGGCGCCACCTCGCCGTTCCTGGCCTGGATGATCACGATCCCGCTGCTGGCCTTCTTCTATGTCGGCGATTCCCGCTCGATGCGGCTCGCCATCGTGGTGCTGCTCGCCGTCAACGCCGCCGGCTTCTATGCGCTCTACCACCTGTTCGAGGCGCCGGCGCACGGCCTCTCGGCGGTCGCCATGCAGCGCCTCGGTCTGCTCTCGACGGCGGCGATCGCGGCCTACGTGACGATGATGGCGCTCTACTACGCCAAGGCGCTCGCCTCCCAAGCCGAACTCGAAACGGTGATGCGCAGCCACAAGGCCACGGCCTCCGCCCTGAAGCAGGCCGCGCTCCAGTCCGAGCGCGCCAGCGCCGCCAAGGTCGAGTTCGTCGCCAAGATGAGCCACGAGCTGCGCACGCCGCTCAACGCCATCATCGGCTATTCCCAGATGCTTCTGGAAGAGGCCGAGGGGTGTGAAGAGGACGAGGATTTCGTCGACCTGCAGCGCATCCAGAGCGCCGGCCAGCACCTGCTCAAGCTCGTCAACCAGATCCTCGAACTCGCCAAGATCGATGCCGGCCGCATGGAGGTCTTCAACGAGACCTTGTCCATCGCCGAGATCGTCGAGGACCTCGCCCGCGACCTGCGCGCCGGCGCGGCGGAGCGCGGCAACCTGCTGACGGTCTCCCTCGATCCGGAGATCGGCGCGATCACCGGCGACCGCATGAAGATCGAGAGCGCGCTCTCCCAGATCCTGCACAACGCGATCAAGTACACGGAGAACGGGACCATCACGGTCACCGGCGCGCGCGTCACCGGCCTGCACGGCGAGGCCTTCCGGATCACGGTCGAGGATACCGGCATCGGCATCGCAGCCGAACACCTGCCGAGCCTGTTCGAACAATTCGCCGTCAACGACGAGCAGACCGCGACGAAGTACGGCGGCACCGGCCTCGGGCTGGCGCTGGCGCGCAAGCTCTGCCGGCTGATGCAGGGCGACATCGCCGTGGAGACCGAACTCGGCCGCGGCAGCCGCTTCATCCTGACCTTTC
Source organism: Methylobacterium sp. WL9 (assembly GCF_008040035.1). Classification (NCBI taxonomy): domain Bacteria; kingdom Pseudomonadati; phylum Pseudomonadota; class Alphaproteobacteria; order Hyphomicrobiales; family Methylobacteriaceae; genus Methylobacterium; species Methylobacterium sp. WL9. The sequence continues at coordinate 50,306 of NZ_VRVE01000012.1, read as the reverse complement.
CCGCGAAGCCGCCGGCCGGGGCTGTTGCGACCCCGTCCGTGCTCTCGGCGCTGCCGGGGCCGACGCAGGATCTGGGCTACCCGCAGGCGGTCGCGGCCTGAGATCCGAGACCAAGGACCATGAAGAAAATCCTGATCGTCGAAGACAACCCGATGAACAGCGACATGCTGTCCCGGCGCCTCGTGCGGCAGGGCTTCGTCGCGGTGATCGCGGAGGATGGGCCGATGGGCGTCGCGATGGCCGTCTCCGAGGCGCCCGACCTGATCCTGATGGACGTGGCCCTCGGCGACATGGACGGCTGGGAAGCCACAACCGCGATCCGGGCCGATCGGCGCAGCGCGCATATCCCGGTGATCGCGCTGACGGCGCATGCGCTGTCGAGCGACCGAGCCCGCAGCATCGAGGTCGGCTGCTGCGATTTCGACACCAAGCCTGTCGACATGCCGCGGCTGCTGGCCAAGATCGCGAAGTGCCTGGTGACGGCCTGAGGTCGTCCCGCGTCAGAGATCGCCGAGAGAGAGCTGGCCCTGCCGCTCCGGCTTTTTCGGCCGCGTAGGCTGCTTCTGCGCCACGGCGCCGACCCGCTTCGCGCGCGGCTTCGGCTCTCCGCGCAGCCGGGCCTTGGCCTTGTCGCGGGCGACGGCCTCCGGCGCCGCCGGATCGTCGCTCAGCCATTTGCCGTGCTTGATCACCTCGTTGACCCGGCCCTGGTTCACGCCGACCTTGAAGGCGATCTCCTGCTGGGTCATGCCCGTCGAGCCGTGCAGTTCGAGGATCGCGCGGGCGAGTTCCGGCGTCATCTTCTGACCCGTCAGGCGCCGCGCCGGGCGGACGGTGCGGGTGGCACGGTCGCGGTCGCGCAGGCGCTGCAGGATGGCGAGCGCCATGTTCATGCCCTGCTCGCGCAGGGCGTCCTCGAATTCCTTCAGGGTCGCCATGGATGGCTCCTTGCGCCGTTAAGACCCGACGCCTTCCGACAAACGGTCCGGCACCCCCACGGGTTGCCCGTCGCGATGCCGCAACGGGCAAGTCTGAAACTCGCGTGACGCCCCGCGCAACGCCGCGATCGCGTCATCCACCGGGTTTCGGGTCGCCTGCGCGCAAACGACGCCGGCTTGGCACCCGATCGCCGCCTCGGCTACACACCCTGGCTTTCCCGCGCGAGGTCTCCCGTCATGATCAGCCCGATCCTCCCCGTCGCCAGCGGCGGCGCGGCGCCCGGCGGTAGCCTCGTCGATGCGCTGGAGAGCGGTTCGGTCCTCGTCTTCCGCGATCGCGAGTTCCCGTTCAGCCCTTTCGAGCAGCGCTTCCTCGAGCGCCCCTTCGCCGACGGCAAGGCCAAGAACGTCAGCATCCGCGGCGCCGACGCCGCGTTGAAGGGCGGGGCCGGGACGGAGGAGGAGCAGGACGCGCTCCGCCAGCTTCTGGTTCGCTACCGCGCCTTCGCCAAGGCGCTGATCGACGAGCATCTCCCGGCCTACAGCGCGACCGTCTCGCTCGCCGGAACCTCGTACCGGCCGTTCGACGTCGACAAGCGCAAGCTGAGCTGGCGCCGCGACGACACCCGCATGCATGTCGACGCCTTCCCGTCCAATCCGCTGGGCGAGAAGCGCATCCTCCGGATCTTCCGCAACATCAACGCCAACGGCGAGCCGCGGCTCTGGCGGGTGGGCGAGGATTTCGGCGCGATGGCCGAGAAATTCCTGCCGAAGCTGCCGGGCTATTCCGGCTTCAAGGCCAGCGCCTTGGCCGCGCTCAAGATCACCAAGGCCAAGCGCACCGAGTACGACCACCTGATGCTGCAGCTGCACGACGCCCTCAAGCAGGACCTCGACTACCAGGCCAAGGCTCCGCAGGCGGACGTGCAGTTCAAACCCGGCGAGACCTGGGTGACGTTTTCGGACCTCGTCATGCACGGCGCCATGGGCGGCAAGTACATGCTGGAACAGACCGCCTACCTCGCGGTCGCCGACCAGGCCGACCCGGAGAAGAGCCCGCAGCGGATCTTGGCGCGGAAGTTGGGGCGGGCGCTGAGGCACTGACCAACACGAACGTATCGGTTGGCGGTACGTTATTCTTGACACGAACGTATCTTTGAGCGATACGATAGCGTGACAACGGGGCTTCGTGATCCTCAGCTTCGCAGACCATAGGACGCGGGCCGTGTTTGAGGGCCCAGCATCCGAAAGGGTTTCCGGCTGTCATTCTCAAGGTTGCGCGCCGCAAGCTCGAATATCTCGATGCGGCGACCTCCCTTGACGCTCTCAGGGCGCCGCCGGGGAACAGATTGCACCCGTTGACTGGGGACCGTGCTGGCCAGCATGCGGTCTGGATCAACGATCAGTTTCGGCTCTGTTTCCCATGGACGGCAAACGGACCTGAAGAGGTGGAGATTATCGATTACCACTAGGGCAGCGCCCGACTCTCATGGAGACCCGGTGATGGCTATCGAACTAGAAACGACTGCGATCCTGCCGCCGATGCACCCCGGCGAAGTCCTTCGCGAAGACTTCATGGTGCCGCTCGGGCTCAGCGCCTACGCAGTCGCCAAGGCCTGTGGCGTTCCGCGCACCCGGATCGAGCGCATCGCCCGCGAGGAGATGGGCATCACGGCCGACACGGCGCTCCGGCTCGGCCGCTATTTCGGCATGGATGCCCAGGTCTGGATCAATCTCCAGGGGCGCTACGATATCCTGACCGCCCGCAACGCGATCGGCGAAGATGTGGAACGCATTGCGCCGCTGGTCAGAGCGGCCGCGTAATCAGGCGGCTTCGCCTTCCGTGAACTCCCGCCACAACAAGATCAGCGCCGCCATCACCGCCGGCCCGACGAACAAGCCGAGCAGCCCGAAGGTCTCGACGCCACCGAGGATGCCGAGCAGCACCCAGAGGAAGGGCAGCCGCGTGGTGCCGCCGATCAGCGCCGGCCGCACGAAATGGTCGGCGATGAAGGTGACGACGAAGCCCGAGGCGACGACGACGACCGCCGGAACGACGTTGCCGTCGCCGACGAGCAGCAGCGCGGCGAGGCCGAAGGCCAGCGGTGCGCCGAAGGGGATCATCGCGGCGACTGCCGTCGCCGCGCCGAACAGCACCGGATGCGGCACGCCCGCGAACCAGTAGACGATGCCGAGCAGGATGCCCTCGCCGATGCCGACGAGGACGAGTCCGTCGACGGTGCCATGCACCGAGGCCACCATCTGCCGCGCCACCCGCTCGCCGCGCGGGCCGAACAGGCGCTGGCTCGCCGTGAGACATTGCCCGACCACGGTCTTGCCGTCGCGGAACAGGAAGAACAGCGTCAGCAGGGCGAATCCGAACAGCACGATCCGGTGCACGACGTTGGCGCCGACGGTCTTGGTGAGATCGCGGTTGGAGGCGGTGTTGACGTGTTCCAGCGCCTCCTTGGCCCAGCCGGCATGGGCGAGGTTGGCGTTCCACCAATCTGTGACCGCCTGTACGCCGAAGGGCAGCCGGGCGACGATGGCGGGGACCGGCAGGCCGGATTGCTCGGCCGTCTTGGCGTAATCGAGAAGGTCGTGCGCCTCCCGCGCGGCCTCGACGGCCAGCAGCACCACCGGCGCCAGGAAGGCCAGCGCCACCAGCGCGGTGAACAGGCCCGGCCAGAGGATGTTGTGCCGGCCCGGCGGGAACCGGCGCTCGGCCTTGCCGAAGAGCGGCCAGAGCGCGATGGCGAGCACCACGGCCCAGACCAGCGCGCGCAGGAAGTCGGACAGGATGTAGAGCCCGAGGGCGAGCAGGGCCGCCGCCAGCGCCAGACGCGCGACGCCCTGCGCCCGCCCGCGCGACGGGTCGGCGGTGAAGGGCCGTTTTTCGGAGTCGTTGATCGCCGGCATCGTCCGCTCCGTTCCGCGCCCCGTTCAGCCGGGAGCCCAGCCGCATCTATGCCCGGTACGACCGCGACGGAATAAGCGCCGGCAGGAAACGTGTGCGCGGGGTTCGGAGCCGGGTGTCTTCACGCATGCCCGCGCCCCGCGCCTTCGGCAAGGTTGCCCGGGCTCTACTGCTTCGTGTAAGGGGTCGCCTTCCTTGCCAGGGCCACCGGGAACCGGCGAAGATCCCGTCGAGACGGGTCGAGACACGAGAAAGCGGCGAGCCACGCATGTCCACCGAGTCCGCCACCGGCACGACCGCCACCTTCGACCGCGTCGCCGACATCATCGCCGACACCGCCGACATCCCGCGCGAGAAGATCACGCCCGAGAGCCACGCGATCGACGATCTCGGCATCGATTCCCTCGCCTTCCTCGATATTGCCTTCGCGGTCGACAAGGCGTTCGGCATCAAGCTGCCGCTCGAGCGTTGGACCCAGGAGGTCAACGAGGGCAAGGTGCCGGCCGAGGAATACTTCGTGCTGAAGAACCTTTGCGCGCGCATCGATGCGCTCGTCGCCGAGAAGGCCGCCAAAGTCTGAACCGATAGAGCCCGGAACCCATGCGGCTCGAATATTTCGAGATGATCGATCAAGTGGTGCGGCTCGACCGCGCCGTTGGACGCATCGAATGCGTCGCCCACGTGCCGGAGGCGAGCCCCGTCTTCGAGGGGCACTTTCCCGGCCACCCGCTGGTGCCCGGCGTGTTGCTCACCGAGACCATGGCGCAGGCCTCGGGTTATCTCGTCCTCGCCCATCTCGACTTCGCGCAGATGCCGTTCCTGATGGGCGTCGACAAGGCGCGCTTCCGCTCCTTCGTCGGCCCCGGCGCGCGGCTCGAGATCACGGCCAGCCTGGAGCATGACGGTTCGGGCTACGCGGTGACCAAGGCCGCCATCCGCCACGAAGGCAAGGCGCTCTGCGACGCCGAACTGCGCTTCCGCACCATGCCGTTCCCGGACGGCCTCGACGCGCCGATGCGCGAGCGGGCCCAGAAGATCGGGCTGATCGTCGGAGCCGGAGCGTGAGCGCGCGCAAGGTCGTCGTCACCGGCATCGGCGTCGTCTCCTGCGCCGGCGAGGGCATCGCGGCGCATCTCGCCGCCTATGAGGCCGGCGAGGCGCCGCGGACCGATTCCGAGACCTTCGCGCCCTATCCGGTCCATCCGGTGGTGCCGCTGACCCTCGACACGCAAATTCCCAAAAAATCCGACCAGCGCCAGATGGAGCCGTGGCAGCGCCTCGGCGTCTACGCCGCCGGCCTCGCCCTCGATTCCGCCGGCCTCAAGGAGGACGCCGCCCGCAAGGCCGCGCTCCACCTCATCGTCGCCTCCGGTGGCGGCGAACGCGACTATGCCGTCGACGGCGCGATCCTCACCGGGCTGCGCGATGCCGCCGATCCCGGCGCCTATCTCAACGAGCACTTGCAGAACGACCTGCGGCCGACGCTCTTCCTGGCGCAGCTCTCGAACCTGCTCGCCGGCAACATCGCCATCGTGCACGGCGTCACCGGCGCCTCGCGCACCTTCATGGGCGAGGAATCGGCCGGGGTCGACGCCCTGCGGATCGCGCAGGCGCGGATCGCCTCGGGCCAACTCGACGCGATGCTAGTCGGCGGCTCCTACAACGCCGAGCGGGCCGACGTGCTCCTCGTCCACGAGATGGGCGGCTTCCTCCACAAGCCCGACTATCGTCCGGTGTTCTCGCGCGGCGGTGCGGAGAACGGCGGCTTCATCCTCGGCAGCGGCGCGGCCTTCCTTCTGCTGGAATCGGCCGAGCATGCGGCGACCCGTGGCGCAAAACCCTTCGCCGTGATCGACGCCGTCGCCAACGATCGCGTGCGCCGCAAGCCCGGCGCCGTCGCCGAGACCCTGCCGCGCCTGCTGCGCGAGGCGGGAATCGAGAACCCCGACGTGATCCTGTCCGGCGCCACCGGCGTCGCTAGCCTCGCCGAGGAGGAGGCGCAGGCCTTGAAATCCGCGCTGCCCGGCACCCGCATCCGCGCTACCGGCGACGTGGTCGGCCATCCCATCGAGGCGGTGCCGCCTTTCGGCGCGGCCATCGCCGCCGCGCTCTGCGCGGCCGGCAAGGCGCGCGAGGTTGCGATCACCTCCGTCGGCCACCGCAGCGGCGAGGGCGTCATCCGGATCGTCGCCGCCTGATCGTGCACGCTGGAAAAACTTGCGTTAAGGCGATGGCATGAGTGCATCTTCCACCCGCGACGCCAGAGGCCGCCCGCTCGTCGCCGTGACCGGGCTCGGGATCGTGACCTCGCTTGGGCACGGCGCGACCGACACCTGGGAGGCCCTGACGGCGGGGCGCTCCGGCATCCGCACGATCTCGCGCTTCCCCATCGACGGCCTGCGCACCTCCATCGCCGGTACGGTCGACGCCTTCGAGACCGATCCGCTCTGCGCGCCGCTGCTCTCGGAGCGCTTCGCCGAAGTTGCCGCCGAGGAGGCCGTGACCCAGGCCGGCATCGGCGCGAGTTTTCCCGGCGCCCTGTTCATCGCGGTGCCGCCGGTCGAGCTCGAATGGCCGCAGCGGCAGGCGCTGGCCCAGGCCTCCGGCGAGAACGGCGACATCACCTATCGCAGCCTGCTCAAGGCCGCCGCCGGCCGGCGCTTCGACGCCTGGCACGACCTCTTCATCTTCGGCACTGTTGCCGACCGCATCGCCGACCGCTTCGGCACCAAGGGCTCGCCGATCTCGCTCTCCACCGCCTGCTCGTCCGGCGCCACCGCAATCCAGCTCGGCGTCGAGGCGATCCGGCGCGGCGAGATGACGGCCGCGCTCTGCATCGGCACGGATGGCTCGGTGAACCCGGAATCGCTGATCCGGTTCTCGCTGCTCTCGGCCCTCTCGACCCAGAACGAGAACCCGGAGACGGCCTCGAAGCCGTTCTCCAAGAACCGCGACGGCTTCGTGATGGGGGAGGGCGCTGCCGCCCTCGTGCTCGAAGACGCCGAGGCTGCCCGCGCCCGCGGCGCCAAAATTCTCGGCTACGTGCTCGGCTGCGGCGAGAAAGGCGACGGCTTCCACCGCACCCGCTCGAGCCCCAACGGCGAACCCGTGATCGCGGCGATCCGCGCGGCCCTCGACGATGCCGGCGTCGGCCCCGACAGCATCGACACCATCAACGCCCACGGCACCTCGACGCCGGAGAACGACAAGATGGAGGCGTTCGGCTGCGCCGCCGTGTTCGGCGAGCGCATCGCATCGCTTCCGATCTCCTCCAACAAGTCGATGATCGGCCACACCCTGACGGCGGCCGGCGCCATCGAGGCGGTGGTCTCGCTGCTGACCATCCAGCACGGGCGGATCCCGCCGACGATCAACCACCGCGTGCCCGACCCGTCCCTGACGCTCGATGTGGTCTCCACGGCGCGGGACGCCAAGGTATCGCGGGTGCTCTCGAACTCGTTCGGGTTCGGCGGGCAGAACACCTGCCTCGTGCTCGGGGACGAGCCGGCATGACCGAACCGAAACAGGTTCTCGTCGTCGGCGGGTCCGGCGGGCTCGGTACGGCGATGGTGCGCATGCTCGCGGCGGCGGGGCACAGTGTGAGCTTCACCTATCGCTCGAAGCCGGAAGAGGCGGAGGCGCTCGCCACCGAACTCGGCGCGGCCCATCCTGATGCCAGCTTCGCGGCCCACCGCCTCGACCTCGCCGACCGTGACGCAGTCGAGGCCTTCTGCGAGTCGATAGAGGACGAAGGCTTCTACGGCTACGTCCACAATGCCGGCCAGTCCGCCGACGCCCTCGCCGTGATGCTCGACCGCGACCGGTCCGATCTCGCCATGCAGGTGAACTTCTGGTCGCTGACCCGGATCGCCAAGGTGCTGGTGCGCGGCATGATCCGCGCCCGCTCCGGCCGCATCGTCGCGGTGGGCTCGGTGGCGGCGCTCCGGGGAAACACCGGCAACGCGGCCTATGCCGCCACCAAGGGGGCGATGATCGCCTATTGCCGCACGCTTGCCGTCGAATCGGCCAAGCGCGGCGTCACGGTCAACGTGCTCGCCCCCGGCTTCATCGACACCGGCATGATGGCCTCCTACGCCGCCTATCGCGACACGATGGAGAAGCAGATCCCGGCCGGCCGCTTCGCGAAGCCCGACGAGGTCGCGGCGTTGGCGGCCTTCCTGATGAGCGAACCCGCCGCCTACATCACCGGTGCGGTGCTGCCCGTCGACGGCGGTCTGACGGCGATGATGGGCGTGCACCGCTGATCGTCTTTTCGCGATCTTGTCCTTGAAGGGCTAACGGGTCGGCCTGCCGATCCTGCAACCGCTCCCCGGCGAGTTGCATTGCCCAGGACAGCGATCGCAAGACACGGCACACAACTCGCTTGAGACCGGGGCCGCACGCAGAGGGGCGCAGCAATGTCGGACAAGCTCGTGAAGACGGTGATCGGAGCCCTCGTCGCCGTGGGTCTCGCCATCGCGGTGTCCTACGGCCTCATCAGCCAGCAGACCGCGGACCAGGTCCAGAACCAGGCGAACCAGACGTTGTCGGACGACAAGACCGCGCAGTCTCCGGCGCCTCAGCAGCCGGCCCCCACGCCGCAGAACCCCGCTGCGCAAACGCCGGCTCCCGCTCCGACGGAATCCGCTCCGCAGAATCCTGCGCCGCGTCTGTGACTGCAGCGGCCACCCCGTCCTGCCGAGCGAAGTCGGACCCGACCCATGCATCGCCGTTACCTCCTCGCCGCCGCGGCTCTCCTCGCGGGCGCGTTCCCGGCCCTGGCCGCGCCCGAACCGTTCCGGGTCGAGGGGCTGCCGCGCGGTGGCTTCCTGACGATTCGCGAGGCGCCCGATGCGGATTCGGCAGCGGTCGAGACCGTCCCCGTCGGCCGCCGGCTCCTCGGCTTCGGCTGCACCAACGAGACGCCGAGTGGCAACACCTGGTGCCGCGTGAAATTCGGCCGCAGCGTCGGCTGGGCGCGGCGGCGGTATCTGACGCCGGATTGATCGCATACTCTGCCGTGTTGAATCGTGCAGCTCTGGAAACCTCCCCCATCATTCCGGGGCCGCGCAGCGGAACCCGGAACCCACGACTGGCCACAGCGTGTCGCGTGGGTTCCGGGTTCTCGCCTTTGGCGAGCCCTGGAATCACGGCGGAAAGCTCTCGATCCGCTGACGCGCACGTGCCAAGGACACCCGATGCAAGCCCTCCAACTCTTCGGCGACCGTGACCTGCGCCTGATCGACGTCGAAGCGCCGCCCGCGCCAGGCCCCGGCGAGGTCCAAGTGCGCGTGCGCGCCGTCGGCCTGAACTTCATCGACGTCTGGGGCTTTCGCGGCATGGCCTTCGCCAAGCGCAAGCTGCCGCTGACCGTCGGCGCGGAGGGCGCCGGCGAGGTGGCCGCCATCGGCGAGGGCGTCGAGGGCTTGAGCATCGGCGATCCGGTGGCGCTCTACGGCGCGGTGACCTGCGGAAAGTGCAAGGCCTGCCAACAAGGCCGCGACAACCTCTGCGAGGATGTCGGCGGGGTTTTCGGATTTCACATCGACGGGTTTTCGCGCGAACTGATCAACATGCCCGCCCGGCTCTGCGTGAAGGTGCCGGCCGGCGTCGACCACGTTCAGGCGGCCTGCGCCGGCATCGCCTTCGGCACCGTGCAGCATATGCTGTTCGACAATGCCAAGCTCGAACCCGGCGAAAGCATCCTGGTCCATGCCGGCGGCTCCGGGATCGGCACGACGGCGATCAAGATGGCCAAGGCCATCGGCTGCACCGTCTACACGACGGTGGGCGACGACGCGAAGGGCGAGAAGGCCAAGGCGCTCGGTGCCGACTTCGTCGTCAACTACCGCGAGGAACGCTTCGAGGGCGAAGTCCGGCGGCTGACGAAGCGCAAGGGCGTCGACGTCGTGTTCGAGCATGTCGGGGCCGAGACCTGGAACGGCTCGCTGCTCTGCCTCAAGCGCGGCGGGCGGCTCGTGACCTGTGGCTCGACCTCCGGCCCGTCGGCGACGATCAACCTGATGCAGCTCTTCCAGCAGCAATACCGCATCACCGGCTCGTTCGGCTGCCGCATCGAGAATATCCGCGACTCGCTTGCCAAGATGGCGGACGGGCTGACGCCGGTCGTCGACACGGTGCTGCCGCTCGCAGACTTCGCGCAGGGCCTCGAACGCCTGGAATCGCGAAAGGTGTTCGGGAAGATCATCGTCACGTTGTGAAAGATTGCTTGGGCCGGCACCTCAGGTGTAAGGCCTGACCGCGTTCCCAACCTCCGTGAAACCCATGAGCCGCCCGTGCTGCGCCTTGCGCTGATCCTGCAGCGCCATCTGCCCCGCATGGCCGGGCTCGCGACGATTCCGCTGATCCGTGGCCTTTTCCTGATCGCGCGGGCGCTCGGTCCCGATCGCGCGAGCAACACCGGCGCCTGGATCACGCGAAAAGTCGGCCCCTGGCTGCCCTCGCACAAGATCGCGGTGGCCAACATCCGCGCCGCCTTCCCCGATCTCGATGAGGCCGGTGTGCAGCGCATCGCCCGCGAGGCCTGGGACAATCTCGGCCGCACGGGGGCCGAATACGCCCATCTCGACACGCTGTTCGACTTCGATCCGGACGGACCGGAGAAGCGGGTGGCGGTGCAGGGCATCGACCAGTTCATCGCCGTGCGCGACGACGGCAAGCCGGGCCTGCTGTTCTCGGCCCATCTCGCCAACTGGGAGCTGCCCGCGATCTGCGCGGCGAAATTCGACCTCGAAACCACCGCCGTGTTCCGGCCGCCGAACAACGCAGCTGCAGCGCAACTCGTCGGCGAAGTCCGCCGCAAGACCATGGGCGGCCTCGCGGCCTCGCAGCCCGGCGCCGTCTTCGCGATGCAGGGGGTGATCGAGCGCGGCGGCCATCTCGGCCAGCTCATCGACCAGCATTTCACCCGCGGCGTGGTGGTGGAGTTCTTCGGGCGCCCCGTGCTGGCGAACCCGCTGCTCGGCAAGCTCGTGCGCCACCACGAATGCCCGGTTCACGGCGCCCGCGTGGTGCGCCGGCCCGGCGGCAAGTTCACCCTCGAACTCACCCCGGCCCTCGACCTGCCGCGCGACGCCTCGGGACAGATCGACGTCCAGGGCGCGATGCAGGCGATGACACGTGTCGTCGAGGCTTGGGTGCGCGAGAACCCAGGCCAATGGCTCTGGATGCACCGGCGCTGGCGGCCGAACATGCTGCCGAAGCCGAAGCCGGCAGCTCCGGGCATCGCTCCGGCCGCAGCCGTACAGGTGGCTCAGGCCGAACCCTGATCCGTCAGGTCATCGAGGAACGTGATGATCGGCGGTTCCGCCAGCCACGTCTCGTAAAGGCGATAGACCGCGCGGGTGTAGTCCTGCGCATGGTGTGTCTCGAAGGCCGCCGCGTCCCGCCAACGCTCGTAGAGGAACAGGCGCGGCGAGCCGTCGGCCGCCCTATGAACCAGGAAGGTCTCGCATCCGGGCTCCGCCAGCGTCTGCGGGACGATCCCGAGGACGGCAGCGCATGCCGCGTCCATGTGCTCCGGCTTCACATGGACTTCGGCGACGGCGACGTAGCTCATGCGATCGGCTCCTGAAGGTGGCTTGGGCGCGTCTCAGGCCCATTCACCCTTGCGCATCACCGGGATCGCCGTCCCGTCGGCTGCGAGGCCGTCGACGTCGATCTCGGCAGAGCCGATCATCCAGTCGATGTGGATCAGGCTGCGGTTGGCCCCGCGTGCCGCGAGGTCGTCCTCGCTCAAGCCCTCGCCGCCGTTGCGAAAACACTTCGAGTAGGCCTGACCGAGGGCGATGTGGCTCGCGGCGTTCTCGTCGTAGAGCGTGTTGTAGAACAGCAGGCCCGAGGCCGAGATCGCCGAGGAGGCCGGCACCAGCGCGACCTCACCGAGGCGCGCGGCGCCTTCGTCCGTATCGAGCACGCGCGCCAGAACGTCGTTGCCGGTCCGCGCGCTCGCCTCGACGATGCGGCCTTCCTTGAAGGTCACGCGGATCCCGTCGATCAGAGTCCCTTGATAGGACAAGGGCTTGGTGCTCGTGACGTGGCCCTCGACCCGCGCTTTGTGCGGCGTGGTGAAGACCTCTTCCGTCGGGATGTTGGCGTTGCAGACGATGCCGTTCTTGGCCGTCGTCGCGCCGCCGCACCATTCGTGATCGTCGGCGAGGCCCACCGTCAGGTCGGTGCCGGGGCCACGGAAGCGGAGTGCCGCGAAGCGGTGGCCGTTGAGCCATTCGGTGCGGCTGCGGAGATGGGCGTTATGGGCTTCCCATGCGGCGACCGCGTCGGGTCCGTCGACACGAGACGCCGAAAAAATCGCGTCCCAGAGTTTCACGAGCGCCTCGTCCTCGGGCAAATCCGAAAAAACCGTGCGCGCCCAGGGGAGCGTGGCGGCCGAGACGATGGTCCAGTTGGTGGAAAAACCCGCGATCAGCTCCAGGGCCGGGAGGTAGGCCTTCGAGCGCGCCCGGTTGGCGCGCGAAACCTTGTCGGGATCCTGGCCGGTGAGGAGGGAGGGGTCGTCGCCGGAGATGGCAAGGCGGGCGGCGCCATTGCGGTAGGCGTCGGCCATGCCGTTGAAGAGCCAGCCGGCGGCCGTGTCGAAGGCCTCGGTGTTGGCGTGGCTGAACCTGGCGAGCGTCGCGACGTCGTCCGTGTAGAGCGTGGTGACCAGCGAAGCGCCGGCCTTGTAGGCCTGCGCGGTGATCGCCCTGGCCAGCCCGACCGATTCGAGCGGCGCGGTGAGGATCAGCTCCTGCCCCGGCCGCAATCCGAGCCCGACCTTGACGGCAACCTCGGCTAGTCTGTCGAGGCGCTCGGAGAAGCTCGGGGCGGCACCCTGCGCCCCGTGAACGGCCACGGTCATGTCGTATCCTTCACCCGGTCGAGGGCCTCAAGATCGGGCGAGGGCGGCGCGGTTCAAGCCGCGCGCGACCAAGTGATGTCGCCGAGGTTCTCGCGGAAGGCGAAGCGCAGCAGGTGGTCGGAGACGACGTTCTCGAGCCGGGTCAGGCCGGACGCGTCGGGCGTGGCGACCTTCATCACGAGGGCGTCGGCGCTCGCCTCGAAGGTGCAGATGCGGTCTTCACCGAAGGGCACCACACCGTGGTCGCTGGTCGTCTCGACGGGGAACTTGTGGCTCCAGTGCCGGCAGAGCTGCGTGAGGTAGCGGCTCGCTTCGGAGGTCGGCACTCGTGCCTGTGAGGTCGGCATCGAAATGGTTCCTTCTTCGCGTGGTGCGGTTCAATGTTCGGAGCGGATATGGGTACGGAACGCAGTGTCCGGCATGTCAGTCGAGCCGGGCGACATTGCGGCGCACCCTGAGGCGCGCAGCGAAGATTGTGGATCGGCGACCGATCACGTTTCCGGCACTCGCCAGATCTCGGCGGCGAGAGCGGTCGCACCCCATCGTTACCGAAGGCGGTGCCGAAACCGTTAAGCTTCTGTCATCCATCGCCTCGACCTCGGGGTCCGGGGAAGGCTGCGAACGTGCCAACTCATGTGCTTGCACGAACGCCCAGGGCCGCAGCCCGATGACGCAGTGCGATACGGGATTATGCTCCGAGTTATTGCAGTGCACAACAGCGATCCGCGTGGCAAAACGCTCAGATCGTGCGCAGGTGCACGTCTCAGACGGGCAGGGCTGCGGGGGGATGCTCTCCCAACGCGACGATCTTGCCCGGGTTCATCAGGTCGCGCGGGTCGAGCGCCGTCTTCAGTCGCCGCATCAGGTCAAGGCCCACCGGGTCGCCGTAGAGGGCCAATTCGTCGCGCTTGATCAGGCCGATGCCGTGTTCGGCGGCGATCGAGCCGTCGAGGCTGGAGACGATGTCGTGCACGATGCGATTGAAGCGGCCCCAAGCGGCGAGGAAGACCGCCTTGTCCATCCCGACCGGCTGGCTGAGGTTGAAGTGGATGTTGCCGTCGCCGGCATGGCCGAAGGCGCAGACGCGCAGGCCCGGCATCGCCGCCTCGCAGGCCGCCGTCGCCCGTTCCACGAAGTCGGCGAGGCGCGAGAGCGGCACCGAGACGTCGTGCTTGATCGAGCCGCCCTCCGCCTTCTGCGTCTCCGGCAGCCGCTCGCGTAGGTGCCAGAGCGCGGCGTTCTGTGCCTCGCTTGCACCGATGGTCGCATCCGCGACGAGGCCGGTCTCGATGGCCTGGGCGAGCAGCGTTTCCAGTTCGGCTGCGGTGTCCGCTCCGGGCCGCGTCGAGGACAGCTCGACCAGCGCATAGGCGGCGTGATCGCCACGGAGCGGCCGGACCATGTCGGGCGCATGCTTGAGCACGATGTCGAGGCCGAAGCGCGGGATCACCTCGAAGGCCGTGAGGTCGCGGTCGGCGGCCCGGTGCATGCGGGCGAAGAGTTCGACGGCCGATCGGAACGAGCCGAGTCCGACGAAGCCGACGCTGCGCGACACCGGCTTCGGGAAAAGCTTCAGCACGGCGGCGGTGATGATGCCGAGCGTCCCCTCCGAGCCGATGAACAGGTGTTTCAGGTCGTAGCCGGCATTGTTCTTTCGCAGCGCCTTGAGCCCGTTCCAGATCCGGCCGTCGGCGAGCACGACTTCGAGCCCGAGGACGAGGTCGCGGGCGTTGCCGTAGGCGAGCACGGCGGTGCCGCCGGCATTGGTGCCGAGGTTTCCGCCGATCCGGGCCGAGCCCTCGGCAGCGTAGGAGAGCGGAAACAGCATCCCGGCCGCATCCGCCGCCGCCTGCACGTCGGCCAGGATCATTCCGGCCTCGACGGTGATGGCCGCGTCGCCGGGGTTCACCGCACGCACGCGATCGAGGCGCGCCAGCGAGAGCACGATGCCGCCATAGGGCACGCCGCCGCCGACGAGCCCGGTATTGCCGCCCTGCGCGACGATCGGCACGCCGGCCTCGGCGCAGGCGCGGACCGTGGCCGCGACCTCCTCGGTGCTGCCGGGCCGCACCACGGCGAGCGCCGTGCCGCGGTAGAGCCCGCGCGATTCGACGAGCGCGGGCGCCACGTCCTCGGCCGCCGTCAGGACGTGTCTGTCGCCGAGTTTGTCACGCAGGGCCGCCAGCAGGATCTGGGTGGTTTCAGAGGAAGGGGTCATGAGGCGGAGCGGATTGGCCGGTCGGGAATGGGGCTCTACATAGCCTGAGGCCCGGCCCTTTGCAGGACGTGCGGCCATGCGAGGGACGCTACCATGCTCTCCGTCATCCCCAACCCGCCCCGGATCGTGCTGCCCATCGTCGGCAGCGAGGACCTGTTTCCGGTCCGTCGCGTCTACTGCGTCGGCCGCAATTACGGAGCGCATGCCCGCGAGATGGGCGCCGACCCGGACCGCGAGGAGCCGTTCTTCTTCCTCAAGCCCGCCGACGCGCTGCAGGCCGTGCCCTACGACACGGTGACGGACCACCCGTATCCGCCGCGCACCCAAAACTACCATTTCGAGGTCGAGTTGGTCGCCGCGCTGGCGCATGGCGGCCGCGACATCCCGGAGGCCGATGCGCTCGCCCATGTCTACGGCTATGCGGTCGGCCTCGACATGACCCGGCGCGACCTGCAGGACGAGGCCAAGCGCCAGTCGCGGCCCTGGGACCTCGGCAAGGCGGCGGATGCCTCCGGCCCGATCGGCCCATTGCACCCGGCCGCCGCCATCGGCCACCCGACCAGAGGCGCGATCGGCCTTACGGTCGACGGCCGCGCGCGCCAGAGCGGCGACCTGTCCGAGATGATCCGCTCGGTGCCGGAGCAGGTCGCGCTGCTCTCCACCTATTTCGAGCTGCAGCCGGGCGACTTGATCTTCACGGGGACCCCGGCCGGGGTGGGAGCGGTGTCGCGCGGCGAGACGATGACGGCGTCGATCGCGGGGTTGGGGGCGATCACCCTGCGGGTTGTGTGAGACGGTCAGCGAACGAAGCACCTGACCGTTCCGCCGTCATTGCTTCGCTGCGCTCGCGATGACGGGATGAATCTGCCAAGCGGGGCGATCGGCTTGATCTTGCAGCAGCCTGACCCGCAAGCCTTCGCATCCGACCGCTCGGACCACCCGACATGGCTATCAACCTCGACCGCCCGATTCTCCGCCAGCTCGCGCACGGTGCCGCCCTGCTAACCCGCGGCATGACGCTCGGCGTACGCGGCATCGCGATCGACGGCGACAACCGGGTCTGCCTCGTGCGCCACACCTACGTGCGGGGCTGGTACCTGCCGGGCGGCGGCATCGAGCCCGGGGAGACCGCGGCCGAGTCGATGGTGCGCGAGTTCCGCGAGGAGGCCGAGCTGAGCGTCGACCTGACGAAGCCGATGCGCCTGCACGGTTTCTTCCTGAACGCGAGGCAATGGGGCCGCGACCACATCGCGGTCTATGTCGTGTCGGCCTTCACCCTGGCGCGCGCCAAGGCCCCGGATCGCGAGATCGCGGAATGCCGGTTCTTTCCGCTCGATGCGCTGCCGGCGGATACGACGCGCGGCACGCGGGCGCGGCTCGACGAGATCCGCGAGGGCCGGGCGCCGGACGGGCACTGGTAGGGGAGGGGGCCCGGCGCCTGCGGCGTCTTCGCGGTCGCTGGAACTCCGGAATCAAGGTGAGGTTGCCGCAGGTCAGCGTGG
This sequence comes from Methylobacterium sp. WL9, assembly GCF_008040035.1. NCBI lineage: Bacteria > Pseudomonadati > Pseudomonadota > Alphaproteobacteria > Hyphomicrobiales > Methylobacteriaceae > Methylobacterium > Methylobacterium sp. WL9. Next base: position 33,853 of record NZ_VRVE01000012.1, on the reverse strand, counting down.
AGTCGGCCTGTGAGCGATATCGAAATCGAACCCTACACGGATCCGGCCGGCGGCTGGGGGTCGGCGAAATCGCTTGTCGAGATCCTGACCCGCGAGGAAGTCCCGATCTCCGGTTCGGCGATGCTGCTGAAGCAGAACAAGCCCGGCGGCTTCATGTGCGTGTCCTGCGCCTGGCCGAAGCCCGCCAAGCCCGCGACCTTCGAATATTGCGAGAACGGCGCCAAGGCGACCGCCTGGGAGCAGACGCGCAAACGCATCGGCCCCGAATTCTTCGCCAAGCACACGGTCGCCGAACTGCTGACCTGGACGGATTTCGACTTGGAGACGCAGGGCCGGCTCACCCATCCCCTGCGCTACGATCCCGCAAGCGACCGTTACGCGCCGGTCTCGTGGGAGGAGGCCTTCGCGGAGATCGGCCGTGAACTGCGCGGCTTCGATCCGAAGTCCGTCGTCTACTACTCGTCCGGCCGGGCCTCGCTCGAGACCTCGTACATGTACGGTCTGTTCGCGCGGCTTTACGGCAACAACAACCTGCCCGACTCCTCCAACATGTGCCACGAACCGACCTCGATCGGCCTGAAGGCCTCCATCGGCGTGCCGGTGGGCACCACGGTGCTGGAGGACTTCGAGACCACCGATTGCATTCTATTCTTCGGCCAGAACGTCGGCTCGAATGCGCCGCGGATGCTGCATCCGCTGCAGGACGCGCGCCGTCGCAACGTCCCGATCATCACTTTCAATCCGCTCCGCGAGCGTGGGCTCGAGCGCTTCACCAACCCGCAATCGCCGGTGGAGATGCTGACGAAGTCCTCGACGCAGATCTCGACGCAGTACCTTCAGGTGAAGGCGGGCGGCGACATCGCGGCGATCACCGGGATGTGCAAGGCGCTGTTCGCGGCGGATCGCGCGGCCCAGGCCCAGGGACGGCCCCGCGTTCTGGACGTCGCCTTCATCGCCGAGCACACCCACGGCTTCGACGCCTTCACCGCCTTCTGCGACGGGCAGGACTGGTCCGTGCTGGAGACGCGGTCCGGCCTGACGCGCGCCGCCCTCGAAGATGCCGCTTCCGTCTACGCCCGTGCGAAACGGGTGATCGGCATCTACGGCATGGGGCTGACGCAGCACCGCAAGGGCACCGAGACGGTGCAGATGCTCGTCAACCTCATGCTGCTGCGCGGGAATATCGGCCGGGCGGGTGCCGGCCTCTGCCCGGTACGCGGCCATTCGAACGTGCAGGGCCAGCGTACCGTCGGCATCTCCGAGAAGCCCGAACAGGTGCCCCTCGACAAGCTCGCCGAGATGTACGCCTTCACGCCGCCCCGCGAAAAGGGCCTGAACACGATCGAGGCCTGCGAGGGCATCGTCGCCGGCACGGTGAAGGCCTTCATTGGGCTCGGCGGGAATTTCGTGCGCGCCATCCCCGATACGGAGCGGATGGAGCAGGCCTGGCGGGGCATGCGCCTCACCGTGCAGATCGCGACGAAGCTCAATCGCTCGCATCTCGTCAACGGCACGGTCGCCTACCTGCTGCCCTGCCTCGGCCGCATCGAGATCGACGCGCAGGCCAGTGGCCCCCAGGCGGTCTCGATGGAGGATTCGACCTCCTGCTTCCACGGCTCCGTCGGCGTCACCAAGCCGGTGAGCGACCATGTCCGGTCCGAGCCCTGGATCGTCGCCGGCATCGCCAAGGCGACGCTGGACCCCAACCCCAAGATCGACTGGGACGCCTGGGTCGGCGACTATGCCAAGGTGCGCGAGGCCATCCAGGCGACCTATCCGGAGGTGTTCAAGGACTTCAACGCGCGCCTGTTCGAGCCCGGCGGCAACCACAAGCCGCTGGCCGCGCGCGAGCGCAAATGGGAGACGGAGACCGGCAAGGCGAATTTCGTGGTCCCGGAGGGACTCGACGAGGATCCCGACATGCCCGCCCGGCACGCCGACGTGCTCGACCTGATCACGCTGCGCTCGAACGACCAGTTCAACACCACCGTCTACGGCTATCACGACCGCTTCCGCGGCGTGAAAGGCACGCGCTCGGTGCTGTTCATGAACGCAGCCGACATCGCGCGGCTCGACCTCGCGGACGGCGCGACGGTCGACGTGGTGACGGAATCCACCGACCAGCACGTGCGTGCCGTGAGGGGCCTCAGGATCGTGAAATACAATATTCCGGAAGGCAATTGCGCGGGATACTATCCCGAGTTGAACGTACTGATCCCCCTCTGGCACCACGACGAGCAGGCCAAGACGCCGGCGGCGAAGGCGATCCCGGTGCGCGTCGCCCGCACCGGCTGATCCGGCGCAGGGCTGCGCAGCCCTCGACGCGGGGCGTCACCGGTCCATATTCGATGGGATGGACCGAAAGGACACGGACCCGGACGACGCCGCCCACGCGCGGCGACAGGCGGTGATCGACCGCATGCTGCGCGACGCCCTCAAGGGCGCGGGCCGTCATGCGCTGCCGAGCCACGACGCCCTGCCGGCCGACATCCGCCGGACCGTCGACCGCCTGCTCGCCAAGGCCGATGCCGAGCGCCGGACCGCGCTGACCTACGACGACCTCGAAGAGGCTCTGCCGCCCCGCGACGTGACGGCTGAGGATCTGGAAGCGATCTTCTGGGTGCTGGCGGAGTATGGGATCGAGGTCGACGAGGGGTAAGTCTCGCCACCTCCGGAAAAGCTCTCTATAAGCCCCGCTTCTCGCGCGGAGACTGATCTTCGCGCGCTTGCACGAGAGGTGTGCGGAGTTCCGTCATGGCCGAGCGTTGGACCCCGAAGAGCTGGCGCAACCTGCCGATCCAGCAGGCGCCGTCCTATCAGGATGCCGGCGCGCTCCAGGCCGTCGAGACCCAGATCGCGAGCTTTCCGCCGCTGGTTTTCGCAGGCGAGGCCCGCAAGCTGAAGGCGTCGCTCGCGCGGGTCGCCGCGGGCCAGGCTTTCCTGCTGCAAGGCGGCGACTGCGCCGAGAGCTTCGACGAGCACTCCGCCGACAACATCCGCGATTTCTTCCGCGTCTTCCTGCAGATGGCGATGGTGCTCACCTTCGCTGGCGGATCGCCGGTGGTGAAGGTCGGGCGCATCGCCGGGCAGTTCGCCAAGCCGCGCTCCTCGCCGACGGAGACGCTCGACGGCGTGTCGCTGCCGAGCTACCGCGGCGACATCGTCAACGGCATCGGCTTCACCGACGAGGCGCGGATCCCCGACCCGCGCCGCCAGCTCGAGGCCTACCGGCAGTCGGCGGCGACGCTGAACCTGCTGCGCGCCTTCGCCACCGGCGGCTACGCCAACCTCGACAACGCCCAGCGCTGGATGCTCGGCTTCGTCAAGGACAGCCCGCAATCCTCGCGCTATGCCGACGTCGCCGGCCGCATGTCCGACGCCCTCGACTTCATGCGGGCGATCGGCATCAATCCGGAGACGCACCAGGAGGTCCGCACCACGGACTTCTACACCAGCCACGAGGCTCTGCTGCTCGGCTACGAGGAGGCGCTGACCCGCGTCGATTCGACGAGCGGCGACTGGTACGCCACCTCCGGCCACATGCTCTGGATCGGCGACCGCACCCGCCAGCCGGACCACGCGCATATCGAGTACGCCCGCGGCATCAAGAACCCGATCGGCTTGAAATGCGGGCCGTCGATGACCTCCGAGGGCCTGATCGGCCTGATCGACCAGCTCAATCCCGAGAACGAGCCCGGCCGCCTCAGCCTGATCTGCCGCTTCGGCGCGGACAAGGTCGGCGACCATCTCCCCGGCCTGATCCGGACGGTGGAGCGTGAGGGCCGCAACGTGGTCTGGGTCTGCGATCCGATGCACGGCAACACCATCTCCGCCGGCCGCTACAAGACGCGGCCGTTCGAGCGGGTGATGCAGGAGATCGAGGGCTTCTTCGGCGTCCACCGCGCCGAGGGCACCATCGCCGGCGGCATCCACCTGGAGATGACCGGCAAGGACGTCACCGAATGCACGGGCGGCGCCCGCGCGCTCACGGCCGACGACCTGCAGGACCGCTACCACACCTATTGCGACCCGCGCCTCAACGCGGAGCAGGCGCTGGAAGTGGCCTTCCTCACGGCCGAACTGGTCAAGCGCGAGCGCGCCGAGATCGAACGGCCGCACCTCGACGCCGCCGAATAGTTTTTTGGGGTTTTCGGCGCGGATCTTTTCAGAGGTCCGCGCCGGGTCCGCCGGCGCTGACCTGGCGCGAGCCTTCGTTCCTGAGTTTCGTCCGGGCGATCCGGATCAGGCGGCTTGCGCGGCCTCTTCGGCGCCGTTCCACTTTTCGAGAAGCCCTGCGATCTGCGAGACCGGGACCGGTGGGCTGAACAGGTAGCCCTGGACTTCGTCGCAGCCCTCCTCGCGCAGCCGGGCGAGCTGGGCTTCCGTCTCGACGCCCTCGGCGGTCATGGTCATGCCGAGATTCGTGCCGAGGCTGATCACCGCCTGCACGATGAAGCCGGAACCGTTCTCCACGGTGAGGTCGCGGATGAAGGACTGGTCGATCTTCATCTTGTCGAAGGGGAAGCTGCGCAGGTAGCTCAGGGACGAGTAGCCGGTTCCGAAATCGTCCATCGAGATGCGCGGGCCCATGGCGCGCAGGGCGTGCAGGATGGCGACCGTCGATCCGCGGTCGGCGAGAAGCACCGTCTCCGTGATTTCCAGTTCGAGCCTCTGGGCGGCGAGCCCGGTCTCCGCCAGAGCCTCGCGCACGGTGCTGATCAGTTGCGCCGAGCGGAACTGGGCGGCCGAGACGTTGACCGCGACCTTGAGAGTACCGGGCCAGCGGGCGGCCTCGGCGCAGGCCTTGCGCAGGACCCATTCGCCGAGCGGCACGATCAGCCCGATCTCCTCGGCGAGCGGCACGAACTCGGCCGGCGAGACCCGGCCGCGCGTCGGATGCGTCCAGCGCAGCAGGGCCTCGAAGCCGCTGATCCGGTCCTGCGACAGGTCGTAGATCGGCTGGTAGTAGAGTTCGAAGACCTCGGCCGCGAAGGCGGCGCGCAGGTCGATCTCGAGCAGCCGGCGAGCCTGCAGCCGGTCGTCCATCTCCGCCTCGAAGAAACGGAAGACCCCGCGTCCGTCGCCCTTGGACTTGTAGAGCGCGACGTCGGCGCTCTTGAGCAGCCGGTCGGGCGCCATGCCGTCGGCAGGGGCCAGCGCGATGCCGATGCTCACCCCGATCGTGACGGAATGCTCGGCCAGTTCGTAGGGGGTGCTGACGACTTCGACGATGCGCTGGGCGAGCACCGCCGCATCCTCGGCCGTTTCGACGCCGGCCTGCACGATCGCGAATTCGTCGCCGCCGAGCCGGGCCACGGTGTCGACCTCCCGCAGGCAGGCGGTGAGGCGGTGGGCGACGGCGCACAGCAACTCGTCGCCGACGGCGTGGCCGAGGGTGTCGTTGATCTGCTTGAAGTTGTCGAGGTCGAGGCAGTGGACGGCGAAGCCCGCCTCGCGGCTCGCCTGGGTGATCGCGCCCTCGATCCGCTCGGCCAGCAGCAGCCGGTTCGGCAGGTCGGTCAGCGCGTCGTGGCGCGCCATGTAGGCGATGCGCGACTCGGCGTGCCAACGTTCGGTCACGTCGTCGTAGGTGGCGACGAAGCCGCCCTCCGCCGTCGGGCTGACATCGATCTGGATGATCCGGCCTCCGGCAAGCTCCTGGAAGTTGTGGTCCCTGTCGCTTTTGGTGAGGATGCGCGTGGCCTCGCCGAGCAGTTCCGAGAGCGTGCTGCCCGGATGGTTGCCGGCGCTCATGCTGCGTTCGAGCACTTCCGTGGAGGTCATGCCGGTCGTCAGCGAACCGGCTTCCTGGCCATAGATCTCCTCGTAGCGCCGGTTGGCCACCACGAGGCGATGGGCGGCATCATACAGACAGAGGCCCTGCGACATCGAATCGAGGGCGGTGCGCAGGCTGACGGCGGTCGCCTCCGCACGGTCGTCACTGCGTTTGCGATCCGTGACGTCTGCGAGGACGAGCAGGGTTCCGCCGTCCGGCGCCGGGCGGCGGCCGACGCGCAGCCAGCGCCCGTCCGTGAGGCGGACCTTGTCTTTGCTCTCCATGGGGCCGCCGGGCAGGAGATCCGCCAGAGTCGCGGATGCCGGTTCGCCCGGCCGGAGAGCATCGGGACCGATGCCGGTCAGCGCGGCGGCGGACGCGTTGGCGTAGACGATGCGGCGATCCCCGTCGGTAAAGATGAGTCCCTCCTGTGCCGCGTCGACGAGTTCCGTCATATCGGGCGGCGATGGGGTCCATTCAGGGTCGTCTGCCCGCGCGACGGGGCCGTGGGAGGTTTGGTCCGTGGCCTCCGCCCTCGCCTCCATGCCGGCGCGTGAGGAAGGGGGCGCGACGGCGTCTGCCGCAGCGGCGCGCTGGATGCGAAGGATGAGCAGCCACGCGACGAGCGGCACCAACGCCACCATGGCGCCGACGATGCCCTCGATCACCAGGATCCGGTCGGCGATGGCGGCCTCTGCCGTCTTGTGCACGCTGAAGCCATATCTTTCCGTCGCAGCGGCGAGATGCGTGATCTGCGTCTGTGCCCCGTCCGCGAGCTCGTCCAGGTCGGCAGCTTCCTCCTGCCGGCCGGATGCCGTCCGCATGGCCTCGTGCCAGATGCTCATCGAATCCCGCGCTGAGACCGCCGCCTGACTGATGAGCGCAGGCCGGGAGCGTGCGGCGATGGCGCCGACATTGGCGGAAAGGGATTGATACCGCTCGGCGATCCTGTCCGAGAGCTTCGCGCGCTCGACCGGGTCGGCCGTGATCCGCGCCCGGATGTGGTCGACGCGCAGGTGGCTCAGTTCGGATGCCGCGTTGCGGATCCCATCGAGCGCCGTCAGCGACTCCGCGTAGTTTCGGGCGACGAGCCGTTCCGCCTCGCGCAGACGGCCAACCGCGTGTCCGACGAGCAGGACGAGGCCGAGACACGCAGCGGCAAGCGCGATCGGCATGCCGATCCGTTTCCACCATGCGTGGGCGCTGCGCCGGGTTTCGGTCGCGATCGGCCGTGTCGGTTCTGTCGCCTGCATCATCGATGGGCCGGGATCACTGCTCTTCCGATCGGATCGTACGCCGCGACAGGTTAAAGCTGATTTATGATCCGGCGCCGTTCCGAATAGGACGGCCGTCGATTAAGTGGCGTCCGGTTCGTCGTCAGAAAGTGCGGCGGGACATGATCTTAGAGTCGTGCCCGATTGTCGCGCTTCTAGAGCGATCACTAAAATGTCCTCCGTCGACATGAGCTGATCTGGTGCGAGATCGTGGGCCGGCACAAGAGCTTCGATCCTTTTTGGACGATGAGCGTAGCTTCTGCGGATCTAGAGTTGCATCCGGCCTGATTGAATTGGGCTTGTGTATGTAGACTTTTGATTGAACGGATTTTGTTTGGAAGAAATTGGCGCCCGTTTCGTTCGACGGTGTCGCAAGCGTACGTCACCAACCATCCGGTCGTCGGGATCAATCCTTCGACTGCGCCGGCGCAGCGAGAGCTCCGCGGGATATGGCCGGGTGCCGTCCGACGACGTGGCCACCGCTTCCCCGGGAGACGACGCCCCGCGATGGAAGCCTCGGCAAGCCGCCGGCACGATGCCATTGGGTCGGATGCGACCTCAAAGCGGCGTCGTGGCGGGTTTTGCGGGTGTCCTTGGCTCGGCCGGGCAGATGCCGCGCAGGGTTTGCCAGTCCTCCTTCGAGAGGAGCGGCTTGTCCGGTCTGGTCCCTCCGGCAAGGCTCCGGATCTTCGCGGCACGCTCCTTGGTGTAGGGGTGGCTGTGCAGGAAGCCGGTGAGCGAGCCTTCCGCATCCGCCTCGGCATCGATCCGCTCCAGGATGGAGGCGAGGGCTGCGCCGTCGCCGCCTGCCCGGATCAGCATCGCGACGCCGTAGGCGTCGGCCGCGCGCTCGGCATCGCGCGAATAGCCCGCCGAGATTGCCGCCTGGCCGACGCTGACGATCACCGTCGACCCGGTGAGGTCGCCGAGGACGAGGCTCAGCAGGAACGAGACCCCGCCTGCCGTGATCACCGCGCGGGTCGGATCGCGCGCCGCCACGTGGCCGAATTCGTGCGCCAGGATGCCGCCGAATTCGTCCGGCGTCTCGGCCTTGGCGAGGATGTCCGACAGCACGATCACCCGCGCGCCCGGTAGGGTCAGCGCGTTGGCGACCTTGTGCCGGCGCACGCTGACGACGGGATCGCCCGGCAGACCGGCGCCCTCGGTCATGCGCGCGACGAGGCGGTCGAGCACCGCCTTCGCGGCGGGCTCGGCGCAGAGCGGCGGATCGCCGAGCAGGCTTACCACCTGTCCGTCGACGGCGAGGCCGAAGCGCGACTCGACCGGCTGCGGCACCAGGGGTGCGAGGATTCCGGCGGCGACCGGCACGCCGTAGATCGCGACGAGCAGCACCGACACGCCCGCGGCGATCGACCAGAGCACGAGGCGCAGCACCCCGCCGCGCGCCTCGTCGTCGAGGCGAAGGTCGGGGCAGCGCGCCACGAGCGCCTCCGCGAGCGCCCGATCGGTGAACTCGACCCGGACCGGATTGCCGGCGAGACCGATCCGCATCGTCGGCGGCTCGGTCTCGCCGGCACGGATGTCGAACGGGTTCCAGTCCTCGCGGAGGCCGGCGCCCGTGATCTCCAGCCGCTCGCCGAGGCGCAGCGTGACCGGATTCGGCCGGGCACTGCGCCCGTCGAAGAGCGTGCCCGTCGCGGTGACGGTCTCGGCCGGCACGGTCATCGGCAACGTACAATCTCGGTCGGGCATGTGCGGCCGAGCAATCGCCTAGAACCCGATTTCGAGGGCGCCGCCGACGTCGAGGGCGTCGGCCAAGCCTTCGTTGAGCCCGCTGGCGGTGCGGCGGGAGGAAGCTAGCACCGCGTCGAGGGCCTCGACGTTCTCGATCGTGGTGCTGTCGGCGACCGCCCGCCACAGGCGCACGGTGATCACCCGGACATAGAGCACTGCGAAGAGCAGCAGGCTCCCGAGATAGGCGACGGTCATCCCGATCACGAGCAGCACCTGTGCGCCGCTCCCCAGCCCGCTCGTCTGGAGAAGGAATGCGCTGCCGCCGATCACGATGCCGATCGCGGCGAGGTAGCCGAGGATCGACAGCATGTAGACGATGTAGGGCCAGTAGAACTGGCGCGCCTTCAGCGTCGAGTTCAGCCGCGCCGCGCCGAGGGCTGCGGCGTTCATGAAGGCGCGGGTCTCGCGGGCCCGGTAATAGGGGATCAGGAACAGGGCGAGCGGGATGAAAATCGAGGCGACGATGGCGACGGCGCCACCGTAGGTGGCGAGCGGGGTGCCGGCATAGATCGGGTTGAAGACGAACTTCCCCGGCTTGTCCGGGTCGGCGATCATCAGGTCCGCGGGAAACGAGAAATCGTTGGCGACGAGCAGGGCGAGGATGCTGACGAAGAGCGGCCCCAGGGCGACCAGGTAGAACAGCAGCCACGGCTTCAGGATCATGCTGCCCCGCGCCGTCGAGGTCATCCGGCTCTCGCCGACGAGGGTGTGGCCGATGCGGTAGCGCTCCAGGCTCGCGCGCATCCAGGGGAAGGCGATGCCGAGGGTGACGAGCGTGAGGAACCACCAGCCCGTCGCGAGGCCGACATAGGTCAGCGCCGAGCCGTCCTGCCCGAGGCGGATGCCGCGCCAGAGGGTCCGCGAGGCCCGGTAGCGGCGCCCGCGAAAGATCGCGTACTGGCCGAGCAGGAACAGGAACACGAAGGTGATCGGGCCAGCGAAGGGCGCGAGCGGCGGATAGGCGAAGCCGAGCGCGAACAGCACGATGTAGACCGGCACCAGGATCGCGAGCGCCACCAAGAAGCCGAGGAACAGCTCCTTGCCGCGGCCGGTATATTCGCCCGGCGAGCCCGCCACGATCGTGCGGCTCCAGAAGTAGCGTCGCAGGTTGGTGATGTACCAGAAGCGATAGATGCCGAAGGTCACGAGCGAGAGCAGGAAGCCCTTCACCGCGATGCTGGTCAGGCCCTTGGCCTGCCGGTCGAACACGATCGCGCCCGGCCGTGCCGGCACCGCACTCACTGAATCCATATCCCGAAGCCCCCGGTTTCTGCCGTCACGACAGACGGAGCGGGCCGGGATGCACGCATAAAGTCAATGTCGCGTCGCTCCGTTCCTGTCGATCGGCGTAGCGGGATCGATGAAGAGCCGACTAACACCGCTTACGGTTGATCGAAGCGATCTTTTCGCGTCTCCTGGCCCGCTGGGCGAGGTGGAACGCGCCGAGCGTGGTGGCTTGGGCTGCACCGGTTCCATGCCGGCAACGACACCGCCGCCCTCTCCGTCCGCTTCGCGGCCACCTCCCCCAAAGGTGGAGCAGACGCGCGAGCCATGCCGAATGATTCAAGCGGAAACGGTATAAGACATCGGCGCCCTGCGTGACGCCGCCTTCCGAAGAAGGCCGGCAGCGCTTGGAGGCTCGCGGCGCTCGAGCCCCGGCATGAGGGCCGTTCGGGGTTGCATGACCGCAGCCGTCAGCAGCAGCGAAACCCGCTCTTGTTGCCGACGCCGAAGCGGGCGTTCTCGCGGTTGCGAAAAAACTCGCGCTCGGTCATCGGCGGCAGGTCGGGATGGGTCTTGGCGATGTGGGCGACGTAGGCGCCGTAATCGCCCTGTCCCACCATGAGGCGCGCGCCGTCGCAGACGCATTTCCCGAAGGTCTTGAGCCGGGTGCGGAGGTCCTGCGACGGCGTCATGGTCGTCCTCTCACTCCGCCGGGACGAGCGTCGGATCGGATTCGAGAGCCGTCCAGCGGTCGGCGCGGTAGGCCTTGACGCAAGCCATGATGCCGAACACGGCGATGGCGACGACGAGGCCGACGAACAGGACGGCGAGCGCCGCGTCGATGCGGTTGTTCAATACGATCTGGTGCATCTGGTCGATGGTCTTGGCCGGCCCCAGCACCTTCCCCTCGGCGATGGCGTTCGAGAACCGGTCCGCCTGGGCGAGGAAGCCGATCTTCGGGTCGGCGGAGAAGATCTTCTGCCAGCCGGCCGTCAGGGTGCAGATGCAGAGCCAGACGGTCGGGATGACCGTGACGAAGGCGTAGCGCTGGCGCTTCATCTTGAAGATCACCACGGTGGCGAGCGTCAGCGCCACCGCCGCGAGCATCTGGTTCGAGATGCCGAAGAGCGGCCAAAGCGTGTTGATGCCGCCGAGCGGGTCGGTGACGCCCTGGTAGAGGAAGTAGCCCCAGGCCGAGACGCAGAGTGCGGTCGCCAGGATGCTCGGCGCCCAGGCGCTGGTGTTCTTGAAGCTGGGTGCGACCAGCCCGAGCAGATCCTGCAGCATGAACCGCCCGGCCCGCGTGCCGGCATCGACCGCGGTGAGGATGAACAGCGCCTCGAATAGGATCGCGAAGTGGTACCAGAACGCCATCATCGCCTTGCCGCCGATGGCGGAGGAGATGATGTGCGCCATGCCGACGGCCAGGGTCGGCGCGCCGCCGGCCCGCGAGATGATCGTGGTCTCGCCGACGTCCTTGGCGGTCTGCGTGATGGCCTCCGGCGTGATCGCGAAGGCCGGATCGAACTTGGTCACGGCGGCGGCCGCGCTCTCGGCCGTGGTGCCGACGAGGGCGGCGGGGGAGTTCATGGTGAAGTAGATGCCGGGCTCGATGACGGTCGCCGCGACGAGGGCCATGATCGCGACGAAGCTCTCCATGAGCATGCCGCCGTAGCCGATGAAGCGGGCGTGGCTCTCGTTGTCGATCAGCTTCGGCGTCGTGCCCGACGAGATAAGGGCGTGGAAGCCCGAGACCGCGCCGCAGGCAATGGTGATGAACAGGAACGGGAACAGCGTCCCCGCCCAGACCGGGCCGGTGCCGTCGACGAACTTCGTCACCGCCGGCATCTTCATGTGCGGCGCGACCACGGCGATGCCGAGTGCAAGGCCGACGATGGTGCCGATCTTGAGGAAGGTCGAGAGGTAGTCGCGCGGGGCGAGCAGCAGCCAGACCGGCAGGATCGAGGCGACGAAGCCGTAGCCGATCAGCATCCAGGTCAGCTGCGTGCCGGTGAAGGTGAAGAACGGCTGCCAGTACGGATCCTCTGCGATGTGGCCGCCATAGACGATGGCTGCCATCAGCAGCACGAAGCCGACGATCGAGACCTCGCCGACCTTACCGGGCCGGATATAGCGCGCGTAGACGCCCATCAGCATGGCGATCGGGATGGTGGAGGCGACTGTGAAAAAGCCCCAGGGGCTGTCGGCGAGTGCCTTGACCACGATCAGTGCCAGAACGGCGAGCAGGATGATCATGATCATGAAGGTGCCGAACAGCGCGATCACGCCGGGGATCACCCCGAGTTCGGCCCGGATCAGCTCGCCGAGCGAGCGCCCGTCGCGACGCATCGAGATGAACAGGATCATGAAGTCCTGCACCGCGCCGGCGAGGACCACGCCGGCCAGGATCCAGAGCATGCCCGGCAGGTAGCCCATCTGCGCCGCGAGCACCGGGCCGACCAGGGGACCCGCGCCGGCGATGGCCGCGAAGTGGTGGCCGAACAGCACGGTCTTGTTGGTGGGGACGTAATCGAGCCCGTCGTTGTGGACGTGCGCGGGCGTCCGGCGGCTCGGATCGAGCTGCATCACCTTCTCGGCGATGAACAGCGAATAGTAGCGGTAGGCGATCAGATAGACGCAGACCGCGGCGACCACGATCCAGAGGGCGTTGATCGACTCGCCCCTCTGCGTGGCCACGATGGCGAGCGCTGCGGCGCCCAAGGCTCCGACCAGGGCCCAGGGCCCGTGCTTCCGTACCGCGTCCATCGACGCCTCTCCCAGTTGGGCCGAATTCTTGATTCAGTCGGCCTCCACTGTCGTTCTAACCGGTCTGCAAAAGAATTCCAGTTGCCCGTGCGCCTCACGGGCACAGATGCGAACAGCCGATTCAATCCAGCACGATGACGCGGTTTGGCAGCTCGTTCCGGTTCGGCCCGGCGGGCAGTTCTACGGCCAGCACGGCGCCGACGCGCGCGACGGCGGCGACGAGGCCGGGGCCGAGCTCGCCCCGCCCCGCCGCCGTCGCGAGATCGCTGAGGATGGCGGTCCAGGTCGCGTCCGAGACGCGCGCGCGAACGGCCGCGTCGGCGACGATCTCGGCGTGGTGTTCGGCGAGAGCCAGATAGATCAGCACGCCGGTGCGTGCCTGCGTTCCGATGAGGCCGCGGGCGCCGAACTCGCGGCAGGCGGCCTCCCGCACACGGTCCCGGCGGATCGCGGGCGGCACCAGTCGGATGCGCAGGCGCGGGTCGAGCCCGACGAGCAGCGCCGCCAGCGCCACCGCCGCCTGGATCGCGGCGATCGTCGCGGCGGACAGCGTCGTGAACCCGATCAGCGGCCAGGGCGCAGCGAGCCCGGCGAACAGCGCGAGGACGGGCGCCGCCGAGCGGTAGAGACCGGAGCGGGCGGCGACGATGACCACGATCTCGCCGCTCGTGGCGGATTCCGCCCGCGCGATGGCGACCGCGATGGCAGCGCGCTCGTCGCGGGTAAGGGGAGGGCAGGGGCTACCAGTCACCGGAAGCACCTCCACCGCCGGACGACCCGCCGCCGCCCGAGAACCCGCCATCCGAGAACCCGCCTCCGCCGCCCGAGAATCCGCCGCTCCAGCCACCGGAGGAGGGCATCGGAAAAACGACCATGCCTCCGCGTCCCCGCCTGCGCCCGCCTGGGCCGCCGCCGCCGTTCATGCGCCAGACGATGACGATGAGGAACAGGATCAGCACGATCCAGAACACGACCTCGATGCCGTTCACCGAGTCGCTTCGTACGGGCGCGCGCCGCTGCCACTGCTCGGCATCGCCCGCCATGATCGAGAGGATCGCATCGGCTCCGGCCTCAATGCCGCCGGGGATGTCGCCCTGCTTGAACTTCGGGATGATCGCTGTCGTGATGATGGCCTTGGAGACCGCGTCGGTGATCGCGCCTTCCAATCCGTAGCCGACCTCGATGCGGACCTTGCGGTTGGTCGGGGCGACGAGGAGCAGCGCGCCGTTGTTGCGCTTGGTCTCGCCGAGCTTCCACGCCCGGAACAGCCGGTTGGCGTACTCCTCGACGGTGAGCCCCTGCAGGCTCGGCACGGTGGCCACGACGAGCTGGTCGCCGCTCTTATCCTCGTGCGCCTTGAGCTTTCCGGTGATCCGCTCGCGGATTTCAGGCGGGAGCACGCCCGCCGCGTCCGTCACCCGCCCGTCGAGCGGCGGAAACTCCGGCTCGGCCGCCTGGACGAGGCCGGCGCAGAGGACGAACAGCAGTAGGGCGAGCGGAGCGATGAGGACGCGCCGCAACCCCTGGACCGCGATCCGGCGCATGCGCACGAACCGGGCCGGCCTAGAACTTCACGTTCGGCGGCTTTTCGGAATTCGGCGTCGCAGTGAAGGTCTCCATCGGCTTCGCATCGGGATAGAAGAACGACGCGATCCAGCGGCCCGGAATGGTGCGGATCTCGGTGTTGTAGGCTCGGACCGCGCCGATATAGTCCTGCCGCGCCACGGTGATGCGGTTCTCGGTGCCTTCGAGCTGCGATTGAAGCGCCAGGAAGTTCTGGTTCGACTTCAGATCGGGATAGGCCTCGACGGTGGCGAGCAGGCGGCCGAGCGCGCCCGAAAGCTGGTTCTGCGAGTCCTGGAACTGCTTGAACTTCTCGGGGTCGCTGACGGTGGAGGCGTCGACCTGAACGCTCGTCGCCTTGGCCCGCGCCTCGACGACCTTGGTCAGGGTGTCCTGTTCCTGCTTGGCGTAGCCCTTCACCGTCTCGACGAGGTTCGGGATCAGGTCGGCCCGGCGCTGGTACTGGTTCTGGACCTGGCTCCAGGAGGACTTGGCCTGCTCCTCCAGGGTCGGCACCCGGTTGATCGCGCCGCAACCCGAAAGGCAGGTGGCGAAGAGCATCGCCAGCAGCGCACCGACGACGCGCGCGGCCACGGTGGACCGCGGCGGGCTTGCGAACACCGAACCCTGATGCATCGACGATCTCCCTGAAGGCTGGTCACGGACGCCGCCGGCCGAACCGGCACGACGATCGAATAGTCAAGCATGACATGGGAACGCACCCCTTCCGGGGAAAGGGCGCGGATGCGGTTCCTTCGCCTTCCGTCCCGGTTGACAAGCCGGGCCGGTTGGTAGCGCTGTGCCGGCATGGAAGAGCCTTCCTCCGGCATCGCGAAGCCTCGGGTCGCGATCACCTACTGTACGCAGTGCCGCTGGCTCCTGCGGGCAGGCTGGATGGCGCAGGAGCTGTTGTCGACCTTCGGCGACAGCCTCGGCGAGGTGGCCCTCGTCCCGGGGCGAGGGGGCGCCTTCGCCATCGTTGTGGACGGCGAGACGGTCTGGGAGCGGGTGCGCGATGGCGGCTTTCCGGACGTCAAGGCACTCAAGCAGCGTGTGCGCGACCGCATCGATCCGGGCCGCGACCTCGGTCATGTCGACGGCGCGAGCGCGGCCGGGGCGGCAAGCGACGGGCAGGATCGGGCGTGAAGGCGCGCTCGGCGATGAGAGTCGGCGGTGATGCACGGCATGCGACCTGAAACCGGGGCACCGGCGAGCGGCCAGCGGTCCCGCGACAGGCGGCGGTCGGTGGTCAGGCGCGTTCTCGCCCGCCTCGACGAGCGCGGCTTCTCCACGCAGTTCTACCTGATCATGTTCGTGATCGCGCTGATCGGGCCGGGCCTGATCTTCACAGCGATCCTCCTGGCCCGCTACGCCGCGACCGAGCGCGCGCGCTTCGAACAGGATGCCCGCGAGAACGTGCGCGGCATCTCCCTCGCGATCGAGCGCGACACCGCCGGACTCGTCGCCGGGCTCCAGACGCTCGCGACGTCGCCGCGGCTGCGCAACGGCGAGTTCGACAGCTTCGACGCGCAGGCGCGCCTCGTGCGGGATACGATCGGCCTCGATATCGTCCTGCGCCGGCCCGACGGCCAGCAGGTCGTCAACACGGCCCTGAAGCCCGGCTCGCCCCTGCCGGTCACCCCGATGCCCTTCGACGAGGAGATCGCCGGCGGCGTGCAGCGCTCCGTCGTCACCGGCTATCTCGGAGCCGCGGACCCCTCGGCCGCGAACTACGCCATCGCCGTGGCGGTCAAGCTCGACACCGGGGTGAAGTTCATCCTGAGCTATTCGGTGCCGGTGAGCCGGCTCGACGCGATCCTCAGTCGCGACCACGTCCACGGCTGGGCGACCGGCGTGTCCGACCGCGACGGCATCGTGATGTCGCGGGTGCCGGAGCTCGCGGGCGTCGTCGGCCGCCCACGGCTCGCGACCCTGCGCCAGCGCACCACCGAGACCGGTGGCGTCTGGGAGGGCAAGGACCGGGCCTTCAAGCCGGTCACCGTGGTCGAGGAACGCTCGCGCTTCAGCGGCTGGACGGTGGCGGCCAGCATCCCCCAGCATCTCGTCGAAGCGCGCCTGCGCCGCTGGATCTGGGCCTTCGGCGGGTTCGGGCTGCTCGTCCTGGCGACCTCGTCGGCACTGGCGGTGCATCTCTGGTCGCGGGTCTCGCGGCCGCTGCGCCAGCTCGCCGCGACGGGGCCGGCCCTGTCGCGAGGCCAGGCGATCCCGCGCATCTCCTCGCCGATCCATGAGATCCGCCGCCTCGGCGACGTGCTGGCCGACGCCTCCCTGCGCCTGCGTACGCGCAGCGACGAGCGCGACCGGGCGCTCGCCGACACCCAGCGCGGCCTCTCGGCCCTGCGCGAGAGCGAGGCGCGCTTCCGGCTCGTCGCTGATTCCGCGCCGGCGCTGATCTGGATGACCGACGAGAACGGCGAGATCGTCTTCGCCAACATGCATTTCGACCAGCTCTTCGGGCGGCCCTATGCGGAAATGTCGGGCGACGGCTGGCACAAGATCATCCACCCGCCGGATCTGCCCGGCTTCTCCGCGCTGTTCGAGGAGGCCGTCGAGCACCGCCAGCCGTTCAAGGCCGAGATGCGCGTGATCGACCGCGGCGGTGGCGTGCGCTGGCTGCGCTGCGAGGGGGTGCCGCGTCTCGACGAGACCGGCGGCTTCCTCGGGTTCACGGGCTGCAACATCGACATCACCGATGCCAAGCGCGCCGAGGAGCATCTCATGCTGCTCATCAACGAGCTGAACCACCGCGTGAAGAACACGCTCGCCACGGTCCAGTCGATCGCGTTGCAATCCCTGCGCGGCCTCGAAGGCGAGGAGGCGGAAGCCGCCCGCGCCGGGTTCGAGAATCGCCTGCTGGCCCTCGCCCGCGTCCACGACGTCCTCACCCGCGAGAACTGGGAGGGCGCCGAGATGGGAGCCGTGGTCGCCGACGCGATCCGGCCCCTGGACGGCGGGGCGAAGACCTCGCGCTTCTCCGTCTCGGGTCCGCCCCTGCGGCTGCCGCCGCGCCTCGCTCTCTCGATCGCCATGGCTCTTCACGAACTCGGCACCAACGCCGTGAAGTACGGCGCCCTGTCCAACGAAGGCGGCAGGGTCCGCATCTCCTGGACCGTGACGCGGGGCGCCGAGCTGCGCCTCGGCCTGCGCTGGAGCGAGAGCGGCGGTCCTCCGGTGAAGCGTCCGACCCGCACCGGCTTCGGTTCGCGCCTGATCGAGCGCAGCCTCGCCCGCGAACTGGAGGGCGAGGTCGCGCTGCTCTACGAGCCCGGCGGCGTGGTCTGCACCATCGATGCGCCGGTGCCGCCCCCCGGCCTGCTCGAACGCAAGGGCGGCACGGCCCTGCCGCGCCCGCCCGAGGCGCTGCCGTCACCGGGATCCGGCGTCAGCTGAAGCTCGCCGGATCGGGGCCGATCCGTCCATCCTGCCGGTCGAGTGCGTCGATCGCCGCCCGGTCCTCTGCGCTCAACGAAAAGTCGAACACGGACAGGTTCTCCGCGATGCGGGAGGGCGTCGCCGATTTCGGAATGGCCACGAGGCCGTTCTCGACGTGCCAGCGCAACACGATCTGGGCGGGGCTGCGCCCGTGACGCTCGGCGATCCCGGTGAGCACCGGGTCGTTCAGGGCCTTGGCCTGCCCGAGCGGGCTCCAGGACTCGGTGACGATGCCGAGGCGCGCATGGACTTCACGGAGCGCCCGTTGCTGGAAATGCGGGTGCAACTCGATCTGGTTCACGGCCGGCGTCACGCCGGTCTCGCCGATGGCACGCTCCAGATGCGCGGCAGTGAAGTTCGAAACGCCGACCGAACGGGCGCGGCCTTCCTGCTTCAGCCGTGCCAGCGCCCGCCAGGTGTCGATGTAGAGATCCTTCTGCGGGCATGGCCAGTGGATCAGGTAGAGGTCGACGCTCTCCAGGCCGAGCCGTTCGAGGCTCTCGTCGAAGGCAGTCAGCGTGCTTTCGTAGCCCTGGCGGTCGTTCCAGAGTTTCGTCGTCACGAAGACCGCGTCGCGGGGGATGGCGGTTTCGCGTAGCGCCCGGCCGACGCCGGCCTCGTTGCCGTAGATCGCCGCCGTATCGATCGAGCGGTAGCCGGCGTCGAGCGCCGCCCCGACGATCCTCGGCGCCTCGGCATCCGGCAGTTGGTAGACGCCGAAGCCGAGCTGCGGGATCGTATGGCCGTCGTTCAGCGAGAGGCGGGGCACGCCGTTGGCATCGGTCATGGTGGTCTCCGGTTGGGAGCGGCCATCATGGTCGGAGCGCGGCCGCCGGATGCGCTGAACCTGTGGCGCTCCCGCCGGCCGTCGAGGCTTGCGAGCCCTGCGCTGGCGTCAGGGCAGCACGACCCGCCCGGTGAGCGGCAAGACGATGGTGCAGGCGAGGCCGCGCGGCGCGAGGGCGATGACGGTGGTTGCCTTGAACTCGTCCGCGAGCGTGCGCTTCAGGAAGGAGAAGCCGAAACCCTCGCGCACCGGTCCTCGATCCTCCGGCAGGGCGCAGCCGGTTTCCGTCCAGGCGAAGTGCAGGCACGGATCGACGGTGCCGTCCTCGATCTGCCAGGATACCCGGATCCGCCCGCGCTGGCGGGAGAGCGCGCCGTGCTCGACGGCGTTGATCGCGAGTTCGTGCAGCGCCAGCGCCAGGATGTCGGCGGCGCCCGGACGCAGGCGCAGCGGCGGACCGGAGACCGATGCCCGGTCGCCCTCCCGTGCATGGTGGGCGGTGAGCTCGTTGGCGACGAGTTCGGACAGCTCGACGCCGGCGTTGGGATCGCGGAGCGCCGGACCCTGGGCTCGGGCGAGGGCGCCGAGCCGGCTGTCGAGCCTGAGCACGTATCCGTCGAAGTCGTCCCGGGTCTCGGCGGTTCGGCGGACGATGGCGCGCAGCTGCGACAGGGTATGGCGCACCCGGTGCTGCAGCTCGGTGAGCAGGGTGCGCTGGTGCTCGTGGAGCGTGCGTAGCGCATCGATGTCGGTCGAGGTGCCGATCCACTCGACGTCGGCGGTGTCCCCGAGCTGCTCCGGGACGGCCCTCTCCTGGAACCAGCGGTAACGCCCCTCCTGCGCGTTCCAGATCCGGCATTCGACTTCGTAGGCGCCGCGCTTCCTGGCCTGCGCCCACGCCTTCAAGATCGCCGGGCGGTCGTCGGGATGCATGGCGTTGAGCCAGCCGCGGTCGAGGCTGTCCTCGCGGCTGTGGCCGGTATAGGCGAACCATTGCGGGCTGTGCCACGTGGCGTGGCCGTCCCAGGCCGAGCGCCAGACGAGTTGCGGCACGTTCTCGATCAGCCGTCGCTGCCGCTGCTCGCTGGCAGCGACGGCATCGCGCGCCAGCTTCGCGCCGAGCGCGTCGGCGATCTGGGCCCCGTAGAGATCGACGAGACGCCATTCCCGGTCCGTCGGCCGGTGCAGCCTGAAGAAGCCGGTCGACAGGGCGCCGATGGGCGCGCCGTTCCGATCGAACAGCGGCGTGACCTGGACCGCCCGGAAGCGGAACTCGGACGCCGCCGCGCGCAGGTCACGCTGCGCGGGGTCGCTGTCCATCTCGTCGTAGATCACCCGTATGCCGAGCGTCATCGGCCGATGCCAGATCGAGCTCCGGTCACGGGCCGACGCCACGCCGAACCGGTCGAGATAGTCCGCGGCGCAGCCGGTCTGCGCGGTGATGGTCAGGGTCTCCTCGCCCGGATCGTAGATCCGGATCGTCCCGAAATCCGCATGCAGCAGGTGCACCGTGGCGGCCAGCATCTCGTCGAGGAGGGATTGCCATTCCGATGGCTGCGCGACGCGCACGGCCCAGTCGTGCAGCCGCGTCAGCACTGCGAGTTCGTCGGCGACCTCCCGCCGCGCCGTTTCGCTGGCGATCTCGGCGCTCTTGCGTTCCGTGACGTCCCAGACGAGCCCGGTCAGCCGAGTCTCGCCGGTCACCGGATCGGTTCGCGGCTGGGCGCGTTCCTCGAGCCATGCCGTCTTGCCGTCGCACGGACGGACGATGCGAAATTCGCTCTCGTAGCTCTCGCGGCGCGCTCCGGCTGCCGAGACCGTCGCACGGTGGCGGTCCCGGTCGTCCGGATGGATGTGGCCGAAGCCGTCGAGGCTGCTGCCGACTTCGTCGCCCCGCTCCAAGCCGAACAGGTCCTCGATGGTGCCCGAAAGGGTGATCTTGTCGGCGGCGGGATCCCAGTCCCAGGCGACCATGCGTGCGGCCGCCAGCGCGGCGTCGAGGCGCCGGCCGCTCTCGCGCAGCGACGCTTCCACCCGCGCCCGTTCCAGCGCCTCCCAGGTTCTCTCGGCGACGGCGGCGACGATCGCCGCTTCGTCCGGCGCCCAGGCGTGCGGCCCCGCCGTCGCGACGCTCAAGGCGGTGACCCAACGTCCGTTGCGGACCAGCGGCACGACGAGGAACGCACCGATCTCCAGGCGAGTATAGATGGTGCTGCCGGCGGTCAGTGGATCCCTGGCGACGTCGGCGACGCTGCCGGTCTTCCCCGACGAAAGGTGGCGGATCAGGGCAGGTCCGAACGCGTCGAGCGCATAGCTGCCGGCTCGACCCGGGACTTCGTCCGACGTCCAGCCGCGGCCGACCCGTGCGATACCGGCATCCGCGTCGATCTCGGCATAGCCGACCCGGTCGGCGCCGAGGTGGCGGCCGAGTTCCGCGCAGGTGGCGGCTGCGATCTCGACGACATCGTTCAGTCCGCGCAGGGCATCGCCGAGCCGGATCAGGAGTGCCCGCCGGCGTTCGAGCTGCACCCGCGCCGTCGTCTCCAGGATGGTCGCCCGGACGCCGCCGATCCGGCCGGTCTCGTCGCGGATCGGCGCGTAGGAAAAGGTCCACCAGGACAGGTCCGGCAGGCCCGGCCGCGGCACGTGGAGCGGCAGGTCCTCGAAGTAGCTCGACGTCCCCGCGAAGGCGCTTTCGTAGACGTCGCCGATGGAACTCCAGATATCCGCCCAAGCGGTATCGAAGGGCAGCCCGAGCGGGTTCGGACGGTCGCCGATGATTGGGATGAAGGCATCGTTGTAGAGACCGATGCGCTCCGGTCCCCAGGCGACGAGACTCGCGAAGCGGGATTCGAGGATGTCCGCAGCTGCGAAGGTCAGGGCCGCAGGCCACTGGGCGATCGTACCGAGCGGCGTCGCGGACCAGTCGTGGTCGCGAATGCCGTCGGCCATCGCTCCGGTGCAGAACGGCCATGAAGCCGGCCTGTCGTCGTCGCGGTGAGCGGTGAGCACGATTCCCTTCAGCGCCCCCTGAACCAACTTCGACATCGACGTCCAGACCCGGCGGTTAATCCTCGTTGGCGTCCAGATGCCGGCCGACGTGATCGAGATGAAGATAATTCGGATTAAACAGCGATGCAGCCTTAAGTGCCGCGAGATCGGGAATCGTCAGCTGGCGTCCGCGCAGGGTGAGGAGGCCGTTCGCTCGCAACTCCTGCAGCACCCGGTTCACGTGGACGTTCGACAGCCCGAGGGCGTCGGCGAGATCGACCTGCGTCACCGGCAATTCGCAGGAGTTACCGTCCGTGAGGTCGACGGCCCGCATGCGGAGGAACAGTTCGCAGAAAAGGTGGCCGAGCCGCTCCGTCGCCGTGCGCTGGCCGATATTGACGGTCCATTCCCGCTGGACGGCGGTGGCCACCAGCATTTCCCACCACAGCGCCTGTGTGATGCGCGGATGCAGTTCGGTGATCGCCGTGAGTGCGTCCCGATTGATTTCGGCGACAGTCACGGCGCTGAGCGTACCGATCGAGTGATCCATCTCCCGCATGACGAAGACATGGGTGTCGCAAAGGTCGCCGGGGAGAAAGAACGCGATGATCTGCCGGCGGCCATCCTCGAGCTGCTTGTAGCGGCAGGCCCAGCCCGACAGGATCAGGTTCACTTGATCCGGACTCTCGCCTTCTCGGATGATGTCTTCGCGAGACCCGATCCTGCGGACGTTCAGTCGCGCGGCTTCGTTGAGAGCCTGCCTGTCTTCGGACGACAGCCGTGCAAAGCGCTGAAGCTTTCGGACTAGGGGGTTGTCCATGCTGACGGCCGTCCGTTCATCTCGGTGCGCCTCATAGCGTTGCCCAGCGGCGCGCGATTTAACCCGTGATAAGAACCACGCTGTAAATCGAAGGTTGCACCGTCTCATTGATCTCGAGATTGTTCGATGAGACGGTTGCGGTCCCGGTCGAGCCCGACGCATGGCGATGGGCTCAGCGAATCGGGGTCCGCGATCCTGTTAGCGCGCCAGCGATCGTCCGAGCCGTATCGAGGATAGCCGTGTTGCGCTGCTCCGGCGCTCTCCACGGCCGCCGAGCGATGCCTCGATCCGCGCGAACGCGTCCTCGGGCGATGCCGCAATCACCGCAAGCGCAACGGGCAAGGCAAGCGCTACCCCGGCGGCGAAGACGCGCCCGGCGATCGTGACGCCGAGCCTCGCCGCCGACGGCTTGACGCTCGCCGCGACGCGTCTGACACCAGCAGCGATCCGCCCGAGCCAACGGAGCCATGCCCCCCGTGTCCGCCGCCGACGACCGCACGCCGCCACGGCGCTTCAATGCCGGCCGCCACTGCCTTGCGGACAACGCCCGGCTCCGGCCCGGCAAGACCGCGCTGGTGATGGTTGGTGCCGGCGACGACGTCACCCGGATCACCTACGCCGAGGCCGACCGTGCAATCCGCGGCATCGCCGCCGGCTTCGCTCGTCTCGGCCTGGAGCCCGGCGCACGGGTCATGATCCGCATGGGGAACGAGGCCGATTACGTCCTGGTCTATTTCGGGGCGCTCGCCGCCGGGCTCGTGGCGCTGCCGTCCTCATCCCAGCTGACGCCCGCGGAGGCGGCCTTCCTGATGGAGGATTCCGGCGCCTCCGTCGTCGTGGCCGGCCGCGACGCCGCTCTCGACCGTGACCGCCTCGGCGACCGCATCGTTCTCGACTCCGAAAAAATCGCCGAGATGAAGTCCGGAGAGCCGGTGGCCGAGTATGCCGACACCGCCGCCGACGATCCCGCGACGCTGGTCTACACCTCCGGCACCTCCGGCTCGCCGAAGGGCGTGCTGCACGCGCATCGCGCGATCTGGGGCCGCCGGCCGATGCACGCGCACTGGCTCGGCTTGAACGAGGGCGACGTGATGCTGCATGCCGGCGCCATGAACTGGACCTACACGCTCGGCGTCGGCATCACCGACCCCTGGGCCTGCGGTGCGACCGCCGTGATCTACAACGGTCCGCGCGAGCGGGGGATCTGGCCCGGCCTGATCGCGGCCCACGGCGCCACGATCTTCGCCGCCGTGCCGAGCGTCTACCGCCAGATCCTCAAATACGCCGACCTGTCGCAGCATGATCTTTCGCGGTTGCGCCACGGCGTCACCGCCGGGGAGGCCCTGCCGCCGGACCTGCTCGAAGCCTGGACGGCAACCACCCGGACACCGCTCTACGAGGCGCTCGGGATGAGCGAGATCTCGACCTACGTGTCGAGCGGCCCGACGATTCCCGTGCGCCCCGGCTCGCCGGGCCGGCCGCAGCCCGGCCGCCGCGTCGCGATCCTGCCCGCCGAGGGCGATCCCGAGCCGCTGCCGCAGGGCGAGACAGGCCTGCTCGCCATCCACCGCTCCGAGCCCGGCCTGATGCTCGGCTACTGGAACCGCCCCGACGAGGAGGCCACGGTTCTACGCGGCGACTGGTTCACCGGCGGTGATCTCGCCAGCCTCGATGCCGACGGCTACCTCTGGTTTCACGGCCGCAACGACGACCTGATGAACGCCATGGGCTACCGGGTCTCGCCGAACGAGGTCGAGGCGGTGCTGGCCGAGCATCCCGACATCGCCGAGGTCGGCGTCACCGAGCTTGCGGTGCGCGCCGACGTCAGGGTGATCGCGGCCTTCGTCGTGCCGCGGCCCGGCGCCGTACCGGACGCCCCCGCGCTGATCGCATGGTGCGGCGAGCGGCTCGCCGCCTACAAGACCCCGCGCGAAATCCGCTTCCTCGACGCGCTGCCGCGCACCGCCAACGGCAAGGTTCAGCGCAAGCGCCTCGCCGAGACCCAATCGTGACCGGCCTCCGAAGCCGACGCTCCGAAGGCCGTGCGCTGCACGAGCGGCGAAGCGCATGCGCGCGTGCCGGGGCGATCGCTGAAAGACTCCCCTGTCACGGCTGCCGGCAGGGCGGAGGCCACCAGCTTGTTCGCGGGACGCCCGGCGGATAGAGCAGGCGGCGCAGCAGCTTGAAGAAGAATGTCCGCGCTCCCGCTCTCCGTCTTCATCATCGCCCGGAACGAGGCCGACCGCATCGGCGCGACGATCCGTGCGGTGCGGGACCTGACCGACGACCTCGTCGTGGTCGATTCCGGCTCCACCGACGGCACGCAGGAACTCGCCGCATCCCTCGGCGCCCGGGTGATCCACAATGCCTGGCCGGGTTACGGCCCCCAGAAGCGCTTCGCCGAAGAACAGAGCCGCCACGTCTGGCTGTTGAACCTCGACGCCGACGAGGTCGTGCCGCCGGATCTCGCCGAGAGGATCCGCGCCCTGTTTGCCGGCGGCGAACCCGTTCATCCGGCCTGGAGGATCGGCATCGCCGAGATCTTTCCGGGCGAGTCCCGGCCGCATCCGTGGGCCTACACGCTGACCCCCGTCCGGCTCTACCGCAAGGATCGCGGCCGCTACTCGCCGTCCACGGTGCACGACCGCGTCGAGATGCAGCCCGGCGCCTCCGAAGGCCGGCTCGCGGGGGTGATCCACCATTTCTCGGTGCGCTCCCTCGGCGACCAGCTCGACAAGCTCAACCGCTATTCCGACCAGCAGGCGGACGACCTCGCCGCGCGCGGCATCGAAATCCCGGCCTGGCGGGTCTTCGTCGAGCTGCCGGGCAACTTCCTCAAGGCGTATTTCGGCCGGCGCCATTGCGTCCGCGGCGTCTACGGTTTCCTGACCGCGATGAACTACGCGATCTCCCGGCACCTGCGCGTCGCCAAGCACTACGAGCGCCGCGTGACCGCCCGCAGCGCTCCGACCTCCGCGAAGCGGGTTGACCCGCCCAATGCGAGCTTCTAGAGCCGGTATCAACGGAGACGTGGCCGAGAGGCTGAAGGCACTCGTTTGCTAAATGAGCATACCCCTAATAAGGGTATCGAGGGTTCGAATCCCTCCGTCTCCGCCATCAATTTTCCAGAAAAATCAAGAAGTTACGCGGGCCGCCGCGGGATATTGCGTCCTGCTGTCGTATCGGGCGGCGTGCGCTCGGCGATGCGTTCGGTCTCCTGATCGAGGCTGCCCAAGACGTGCGGCCTGAACAGCGGCAAATGCCGGCGACTCCCGATCCCTGTTGTCGCTGCCGGCGGGCCGGAGAGGTTGCCGAGCACGTCGCGCCGCCTGTCGGCATCGACGAGAACGAAGCCCTGTCGCCTTCGAGAGATCTTCGTTCATGCGGCCTCGACCCAGAGGGTCTGCCGAGCATCTGGGCCCGCAAGCGCCGGCCTTACGGGCTTGCGGGCGACGCGGCTCCGGAAAGCGCCCTCGCTCGGCGCCGATGCAAGCTTGGCAGAATGACGCTGCCGATCATCCGTGCCAGGAAACGAAAATTGCTCGGTTGCTGGAAATATAGTTTGGCGTTCTTTTGACACGCGAGTTCTTACAGTTATAAATCTATCGATGTTGGCGCGTTCTTGTTGTGCGTCTTGTCCGAGTAGAATCCAAGTCTTGAGCTGCCGTGTCGTCCTGCTGCGGCGTGATCGTGAAGACTTGGCCTGAGAAGTGCCGCTCCGATCATGAATATCGCCGTTCGGCCGTCCCCGTCGGATCGGTCTCGCTCCGCTCGCGTGGCATCGCCTCGACAGGCGCAGGCCCGGATCGCCGGGCGAGGGGCTCCGTTGCTTGCCGTCGAGGCTCTGTCGCTCAGCTTCGGCGGCACGGTCGCCCTCGACCGCGTGGACCTGTCGGTGGGCGTAGGTGAGATCCACGCCGTCATCGGGCCGAACGGGGCGGGCAAGTCTTCGCTCATCAATGCGATCAGCGGCCTCTACACCCTGGATTCCGGGGCGATCCGGATCGGTGACGACCGCTTCACCCGTGTGCCCACGAAACGGCTGGCCCGGCTCGGCGTGGCGCGCACTTTCCAGAACCTCGCCTTGTTCAAGGGGCTGACCGTCCTCGACACGGTGACGGCCGGACTGGTCGACAGCCAATCTGCCGGGCTGGCGGCGCAGATCCTCGGCCTGCCGACGGCGCGGCGCGAGGCGCGTGCGCAACGGGAGCGGGCGGAGGCGGTGATCGGCTTCCTCGATCTCTCGGATGTTCGCGACCGCCTCGCCGGCACGCTGCCCTACGGCGTGCAGAAGCGGGTCGAGCTCGCCCGCGCCCTGGTGGCGAGCCCGCGGCTCCTCCTGCTCGACGAGCCCATGGCCGGGATGACGGCCACCGAGAAGCAGCGGATGAGCGGCACCATCCGTGCGGCGCGGGCCTCCGGCGCCACCATCGTGCTGATCGAGCACGATATCGGCGTGGTGATGAGCCTGTCGGACCGCATCACCGTGCTCGACCACGGCCGCCGCATCGCCTCCGGCACGCCGGCCGAAATCCAGGCCGACCCGGCCGTCATCGCCGCCTATCTCGGCCTCGCCTTCGATGAGGAGGCCGCGTGAGCCCGGATCTCGCCTTTCTCGTCGAGGTGCTCGTCGGCGGCCTGCTCTCGGGGGTGATGTACGCCCTCGTCGCGATCGGCTTCGTGCTGATCTACAAGACCTCCGGCGTTCTCAACTTCGCCCAAGGGGCGATGCTGCTCTTCGCAGCGCTGACCTTCGTCAGCCTGACCGAACGGGGCGTGCCCTTCGCCGGCGCCTTCGTGGCGACCCTCGGCGTGATGGTGCTGCTCGGGCTCACCATCGAGCGGGCGGTGCTGCGCCCGCTGGTCAACCAGCCGCCGATCACCCTGTTCATGGCGACGCTGGGTGTCGCCTACGTCATCGAGGGCGCGGCCCAACTCGCCTGGGGCACGCAGGTGCACGGGCTCGATCTCGGCATCGACGACACGCCGATCGACATCGCCGGGGTGTTCGTCAGCCGTTTCGACCTGTTCGCGGCGGCCGTCGCCGGCCTGATGGTGGCGGTGCTCAGTCTGTTCTTCCGCTACACCCGCACCGGCCTCGCCTTCCGCGCGGTGGCCGACGATCCGCTGGCCGCGCTCAACACGGGCCTACGCCTGCCCCGGATCTGGGCCGCGGTCTGGATCGCCTCGGGCATCGTCGCCCTGGTCGCCGGGCTGCTCTGGGGCGCGCGCCTCGGTGTGCAGTTCTCGCTGTCTTTGGTGGTGCTGAAGGCGCTGCCGGTGCTCGTGCTCGGCGGCTTCGATTCGATCCTCGGCGCCATCGTCGCCGGGCTGATCGTCGGCGCGGTCGAAAAGCTATCCGAGGTCTATCTCGGGCCGTTCATCGGCGGCGGTATCGAGGGCTGGATCGCCTATGTCGCGGCGCTGGGCTTTCTGCTCGTGAGGCCGTCCGGGCTGTTCGGCGTGCGCAGCGTCGAGCGGGTCTGAGCGCCATGGCCGCGACCTCCGCCCCCCTCGCCAAAACCGTTTTGCGGCCTTCCGCGAACGCCGTCGGCATCGCGCTCCTGCTCGTCCTCGCCTACGGCATCGTGCCCCTCGTCGGCACCAGCTACCTCTACGAGGCGATCCTCACGCCGTTCCTGGCGCTGTCGCTCGCGGCCCTCGGGCTCAACCTGCTCACCGGCTATGCCGGCCAACTCTCCCTCGGATCCTCCGCCTTCATGGCTCTGGGGGCTTACGCCGCCTTCAACCTGTCGCTGCGGCTGCCCTTCCTGCCGCTGCCGGTGACGATCGTGCTGGCCGGCCTCGTCGCGGCCACTGCCGGGCTGGCAGCCGGATTGCCGGCCCTGCGGCTGCGCGGCTTCTACCTTGCGGTCTCGACGCTGGCGGTGCAGTTCTTCGTCGGCTGGGTGCTGAACCGCTTCGCCTGGATCTCCAACGACAGCCCGTCCGGCGTGATCTCCGCGCCGCCCCTCGTCATCGCCGGCCTCTCCTTCGAGGATGCCCGCGGACGCTACCTGTTCTCGCTCACCGTGGTCGCGCTGCTGACGTTCCTGGCCTGGCGCCTCGTCACCTCGCCCACCGGCCGCAGCTTCGTCGCCGTGCGCGACAACGAGACCGCCGCCCGCGTCATCGGCGTGAAGGTGGCGCGCACGAAGCTCCTGGCCTTCGCGCTGTCCTCCTTCGTGGTCGGCGTCGCAGGCGTGCTCTGGGCCTTCGCCTACCTGCGCACGGTGGAGCCGGCGGGGTTCAACCTCGATCGCTCCTTCCAGATCCTGTTCATCGTCATCATCGGCGGCCTCGGTACCCTGCGGGGCGCCTTCCTCGGCGCGGGGCTGATCGTCGTCCTGCCGCTGCTGCTGTCGCGGTTCGGCGCGGCTGTCCTCGGCGACGGCTTCGATTCCGGCACGCTGGAGATGTGTCAGCGCATCGCGCTCGGCACCCTGATCGTCGCCTTCCTGATCCGCGAGCCCGCCGGCCTAGCCGCGCTCCTCGACCGCGCCGTGCGCTGCCTGCGCCGCGCCGACTGACCGTTTCGTATTTCCCGAACGACGAACCGAAGGACACCCCATGCCCACGCTCAAGATCCGCCTGCGCTCCGCGCTCGTCGCAGGCACGGCGCTCCTCGCCCTCACTGGCGCGGCGAATGCCGACGAGCAGCACTTCCCGCTGCAGAGCTATCGCGTCGGGCCCTACGCGGCCGGCGGCACCGGCTTCTTCGGCGGCTTCATCGACTACCTGAACCTGATCAACACCCGCGACGGCGGCGTGAACGGCGTGAAGCTCACCTGGAGCGAGGGCGAGACCCAGTACGAGGTCGAGCGCGGCGTCGAGGTCTACGAGCGGCTGAAGTCCCGGCCCGGGATCGCAGCCTGGAATCCGCTCTCGGTGGGCATCGCCTACGCGATGATCGACCGGATCACCAAGGACAAGGTCCCGCTGATCACGATCAACCACGGCCGCACCGATTCCACCGACGGCCGGGTCTTTCCCTACGTCTTCCCGCTGCTGCTCAACCCCTACAGCGAGACGTCCGGGATCGTCGAATACTTGGCCTCCCGCGAAGGCGGCCTCGAAAAACTCAAGGGCAAGACCATCGCGGTACTTTTTCACGGCTCGCCCTACGGCAAGGAGACGATCCCGATCTACGAGCTGCTCGCCAAGAAGTACGGCTTCAAGGTCGAGCAGATCGAGGTGCCGCATCCCGGCAACGAGCAGCAATCGCAGTGGCTCACCATCCGCCGCCTGAAGCCCGACTACGTCGTGCTGCGCGGCTGGGGCGTGATGAACCCGGTGGCGCTGAAGACCGCGCAAAAAACGGGGTTTCCGGCCAACCGCATCGTCGGCAACGTCTGGTCGAATTCCGAGGAGGACGTGATTCCGGCGGGCGAGGCCGCCAAAGGCTACGTCGCGATCACGACCCAGGCCTCCGGCGCCGAGTATCCGGTGCTGCAGGAGGTGACGAAGACCGTCTACGGTGCCGGCACCGGTAACCTCGCCGACCGGAAACGCATCGGCAGCGTCTATCACAACCTCGGCATCGTGAACGGCATTCTCAACGTCGAGGCGGTGCGGGCGGCGCAGGAGAAATTCGGCAAGCGCACGCTCACCGGCGACGAGGTGCGCTGGGGCTTCGAGCATCTGCGCCTCGACGAGGCCCGCGTCGCCGCGCTCGGCGCCAAGGGGCTGTTCCACTCGATCAACGTCACCTGCGCCAACCACGAGGGCGAGGGCCGCGTCACTTTCCAGCAATGGGACGGGGCGAAGTGGAGCGTCGTCTCCGACTGGATCGCGCCCGACTGGGCGACCCTGCGCCCGATCATCGAGGCGTCCTCGGCGACCTACGCCAAGGAGCACGGCCTCACCCCGCGCGACTGCGCCAAGGAGGAGGCTGCGAGCCAGGCTCCGGCCGTCGGCCAGTGACCGCGACACCGCTTCTGCGCGTCGAGGGGCTCGAGGCGCGCTACGGCGGTGCCGTGCGCGCGCTCGTGGGCGTCGACCTGACGGTCGGCGCGGGGGAGATCGTGGCGCTCGTCGGCTCCAACGGTGCCGGCAAGACCACGGTGCTCAAAGCCGTCTCGAACCTCCTGCCCGCCGAGCGTGGGCAGGTCACCGCCGGGCGCATCGTCTACGACGGCCTCGATGTCGCCCGCACGCCCACCGACGCCCTGGTGCGGGCTGGGCTCGTCGGCGTGCTGGAGGGGCGGCACTGTTTCCGCGCGCTGAGCGTCGAGGAAAACCTCGTCACCGGCGGCCTCGGGCGAGGCTCGGGCCGTGCCGCGATCCGCGCCGACCTGGACCGGATCTTTTCGGTCTTTCCGCGCCTCGTCGAGAAGCGGCGGGCGCTGGCCGGGCTGATCTCGGGAGGCGAGCAACAGATGGTCGCCATCGGCCGCGCGCTGATGGGCCGCCCGCGTCTGCTCGTCCTCGACGAGCCCTCGATGGGGCTCGCCCCGAAGATCGTGGCCGAGATCTTTTCGACCCTCGCCCGGCTCAACCGCGACGAGCGCCTGACCCTGTTGCTCGCCGAGCAGAACGTCACCGTGGCGCTACGCCATGCCGACCGCGCCGTGGTGCTGGAGAACGGCCGCAGCGTGCTGGAGGGGACGGCGGCGGAGCTGCGCGCGCGGGACGACGTCAGGGCGTTCTATCTCGGCCTCGGGGCGGCGCCCGCCCTCACGGCGGCGTGACCGCCCCGGACGGCGCTCTTCTCCGGCCGGTAGACCTTGCGAAAGCATCTTCCGGATTCCGCGGCAAATACAGGATTGCAATTCATTGACGCGGTTCGACTTTGATCGAATAAATACAAGACGGCCGAGCTGATCTGTTCACGCAGAGAGGCGGACATCGCGTTTAGATCTCAGAATTGTACACGCCCCAGACTTGATTGCCTGGCGTGTCGCAACCTGCGCGCCCGATGATGTTCTCGAAATTCCACGACCATGCGCCCGCGCCGGTCGAACGCCGCCGCATGCCCGAACGACCAGCCGAGACGAGACCAGACGTCATGATCGACCCCGCGACCCCGACCGAAGCTTCGACAGGGACGAGCATGCGCCGCCTGCTGGCCGCGCTGATGGGCAGCTGCCTCGCCTGCACGCTGCCGCCGGCGATCGACGCCGCCCAGGCTCAGGCGCCGAGCGCCGTCGAGACCTTCACCGGAGAGGCCGGCCCGCGCACCGATGCGGGGGCGATCGGCGTCGCGCCGGACGGCACGGCGAAGTGGCACGGGCCGCTTGCCCCCTACGCGGCGTCTCTCGCGACGGCGGGCCTGAGCTTCGACGTCAACGTCTACGAGTACTTCTTCTCGAACCCGAGCGCCGGCCTGCGGCCTGGGCAGCTCTCGAACTCGACCTACAACGTGCTCAGCCTCGATGCCGACCTGAACACCATCGCCGGCATCAAGGGCGGCTACTTCCACTTCGCGCAGACCTTCTTCAGCCTGCGCTGGAACAACCGCAATATGGACGGCGACGTGGGCGATACCACGGTGGGCTACCAGCCGACCTTCAACCGCGACTTCGCCCGGCTCTCGATCCTGACCTACGAGCAGCGCCTGCTCGACGACCGGCTCGCCATCGAGGTCGGGCGCACCCATCCGAACCGCTACTATGCCCTGCCGCCCTGCCAATCGAGCGTCAGCTGCTTCCAGGACATCCTGCAGATCAATGCCGGCGTGACCTCGCCGCTCTACGGCGTCTGGGGGGCCAACGCCGCCTACAAGATCTCGCCCGAGGACTACATCCAGGCTGGCGCCTTCGCGGTGACGGGGCGCGCCAACTTCTCCTCCGGCTACGATTTCGGCCACGAGCCGCTGAACGGCGCCCTGGTGCTCGCCGAGATCGGCCGCTCCACCACCTTCGCAAGCCAAGCCTATCCCGGCCGCGTCGCGCTGACAGGCTTCTACAACACGGCCGACCACGAGGATAACTTCAAGACGGTCTTCGGCCGCTCGAAGGCCCTCAATCCGGCGGATCCTGTGCTGCAGCGTTCGGGGACCTCGGGCGTGATCCTCACCGCCTCCCAGGTGGTCTGGAGGGCCGACGACGGGGCCGACGCGGCCAACCTGAACCCCACCTCGATCCAGGCCTATACCAGCCTGGCCTACGCCCCGGACCCGACCATCCCGATCCGCTGGAACGCCTTCGCCGGCCTCACCCTGCAATCGCCTGACCAGTCCCGGCCCCTCGATCGCTACGGCGTCAAGGTCAACTGGCAGCGCATCGCGGCCGATTACGCGCAGTTCCTCGGCGACGCCAACCTCGTCTCCGGCGGTCCGGGCGGCGCCTATTCCCGCGACAAGCTGGTCTTCGAGGCGAACGCGCATCTGGCGCTCGGCAAGGGCATCTTCTTCGAACCGGTGGTTCAGTACCTCGTGAACGGCAATTCGTTCTGGAACCCCTACACGCCCAACCGCTCGAAGGACGGCTTTTACGTCGGCGCCACGCTGATCGTGCCGCTGGGCTCGATCCTCGGACTCGCGCCGGGTTAGAGTCGGCCCCGATCCCGCTCGAAACGCGCTCGAACACGGCGGCCGACACCGAGCCGCTTCGGTCGGAGATCGGGGGGATGCCGTCGGCGAACGCATGGGGGGCATTCATCGGTCGCCGTCCGCTGCCGAATGGCCACCCGCGCAGTCCTGCGCCGAGGGGCGATCTCCGGCGGAGGTCGGACGAAGCGGTGCAGCGTTCCGATTGACAGGCCGATCGACGCTTTCTATAGGGCTCCTCCCGGTGCGGCGCCTCGTAAGGCTGGCTGCACCGACGGACTTCTCGATCAGATCTGAAAGCAGAACTTGGAGCGATCCGGGCGATGCTTTCTGTTTTGTTGGTTGTGGAGTGCGTGCTCTGGATGCGGATCTTCGGTCCGTTTCTTCCGAGAGATTATCGGAGAGCTTGCCCCGGCTTACGCCGGGCGGCGATCCGTCGATCTTTTGGGGCAGAGATGTCGGTTCCGAAAATGCGGTTCGCCGGATTTTCGAGTTGACAGGGTTTTCGAGGCGCTCTAAACGGCGCCTCCACTTCGAGATTGGCGGCCGACAGGCTCTTGTTTCGAAGATCTACCAGTAAGGATTGTGGCTTTATCTGGGAAACCGAGACGTTACGATCTTCCGGTCTTCTGAAAACTTCGGTCCGCTGAATTTTCGAGTTGACAGGGGCTTCGAGGATCTTTAGACGGCTCCTTAGCTTCGAGACTGGCAGCCAACATGGCTTCGGTTTCGAGGGTCTACTGGAAGGGATCTAGGCTCTATCTCGGGAAACCGGATTGGTCTGGATCTTTAGTTGAGACGGAGAATTCTGACTTCGAATTTTCCTACTTGACACGATTTTGGCGGCGCATTAATCAGCGCCTCCGCTTTGGGTCTGGCTGGTTGATCTGGTTTTGATCTGGGGTTTATTTCGAGAGATCTTGAGCTTCGGCTTGCTTGGTCTTTTGTGTTCTTT
>NZ_VRVE01000129.1:0-7409 GCF_008040035.1 Methylobacterium sp. WL9 | reverse complement strand
GGGAGGTGGGCGGGGGCGGGGCAATCACCGGCGCCTCGGCCGGCTTCCGTGTTGCGTCCGCCGGCGCGTCCCGTGCCGCCATAGACTGCGGCTCGGCCTCGCGGACCATGGAGTTGGCGCCGGTGGCTTCGGGCTTGGCCGTTTCAGGACCCGGCGAAGGCTCGGCCGGGGGGGCACTCGCCGTCGGCGTCCCGATGTCCAATGTCGGCCTCGGTGCTGCGGGCTCGGACGACGGCGTCTCGGCCGGCGGCGCGACGGGGCCCTGATGCTCCCGCGACAATTGCCAGGCGATCGGAGCGGCGACGATGACGACGACGGAGGCGGCGAGCGCCGTGCGGATGGGAGTCATGGGAAACGTCCTCTTTCGAGTGTGACGATCCCTTGGACGCGCGTCGGCGGCGGATCCTTTGCGGGTATCGAACCGCGCCAGCGCGGCGTCGATCGCCCGCTCGCGCGCTTCGGACGAAGCGGCGGGGGCTTCGGGAAGCCGGCCGGCGTCGTCATTGCGATCAGACATCGGGCCTCTCCCCGTCGAAAACCGCCTTCAGGCGCCGCCTCGCCTCGAACAGGCGCCACGACACCGTGGTCTCGGCGATGCCGAGCGCCGCACCCGCCTCGGCATGGGTCAGCCCCTCGCCGGCGACGAGCACCACCGCCTCGCGCAGGCCCGGATCGAGACGCCCGAGCGCGCTTGCGAGCCAGACGCGGCGGTGCGGATCGCCGCCATCGCCGGTTCCCCCGGCCCGGACGAGCACGGCCAGACCCTGCCGCAGCCGGGCGAGCGTCGCGCCGCGGCGGCGATGATCGCGGCAGGCATTGGCCGTGATTCCGTAGAGCCACGTGCTGAAGCGCGCCTCGCCACGGAAACCCGCGATCCGGTCGGCGAGCGCGCAGCAGATCTCTTGTACGATATCCTCCGCATCCTCCCGCGAGCCGGTCATCCGCCAAGCGATGCGGTGCATGCCGTCGTAGTGCCGGCGCAGCAGCGCTTCGAAGGCCATGCGGTCGCCATGGACTGCCCGGCCGACGAGATCGCGATCCGGGTCGCCGGCGCCCGCATTCACCGCGACTGCATCCGGAGCGGTGGCACCGGCCGGTCGGCCATGTCGGGTCCTTCCCGCATCGCGGCAGGCAATGCTGTGCCGCACGTATCCTGCCCCCTCGATAGAGCCTCGACTCCTGAGACGCGCAAGGCGAGCGGATCCTTGGAAAAATCTCCGGATTTTTTTCGAAGTTCGGCGCGATCATGCCCGTGCGGCTGATCCGGGCGCGCTCGGACGAATGCTACGGTCTCCCCAAGCGCACGCCCCATTTGATTGTGTGCATTGCAAATTTCCTTTAAGAACCGTCTCTTAGCCGACGATCGTGTGTCGAGCCGTGCTGTCCCGACATCGTCGGGAGCAAGACGGCAGGACGATTGCATCGCGCTGACGACACCAGGGCTGAGGCTCACGGCACCGACGGGACGGCCGCTTCGGCAGGTGCGGGACAAGGATCACGACAATGAGCAAGCCGGGCCGGGCCGACGACCCGCAGCGTCTCGACAACCAGCTCTGCTTCGCGGTCTACGCTGCGGCGCACGCATTCGGTCGCGCCTATCGCACGATGCTGAGCCACCACGACCTGACCTACCCGCAATACCTCGTGCTGCTCGTCCTCTGGGAGGAGGAGGGGCTGACGGTGAAGGACATCGGTACCAAGCTGTTCCTCGATTCCGGCACGCTGACGCCGCTGCTGAAGCGTCTCGAGGCTGCCGGGCAGGTCCGCCGGGTGCGCGACCGGGCCGACGAGCGCCAGGTCAGCATCTTCCTGACCGACAAGGGCCGCAGCCTGCGCGGCAAGATGGAATGCCTCCCCCAGGATGTCGGCGGCATGACCGGCCTCGACATGGACTCCCGCCGGTCGCTGCTCGAACTTCTGGCCGGAATGCGCGACGAACTCCACGAGCGCGCCGGTGCCGAGATCGCAGCCCGCGCCGCAGAGTGAACGACCCGCTCGGGCAACAAAAAAGCCGCTCTTGAGAGAGCGGCTTTTTTGTTGGACCGAAGATTTTGTCATCGCTGCGAGCCGTTCGGGTTTCGACCCGGACGGCTGCGCGATCGGCCTGATTACTTCTGGGTGCCGAGGTAGGCGACGATGTCGCCGAGCTTCTTCTCGTCCTTGACGCCGGCATACATCATCTTGTTGCCGGGGACCTTCTTCTTCGGGTCGGCGATCCACTCCTTCAGGCTCGCCTCGTCCCAGGTCAGGCCCGAGTTCTTGAGCGCGTCGGAGTAGTTGAAGCCCTCATGCGAGCCGGCCTTGCGACCGACAACGCCCTTGAGATCCGGGCCGGCGCCGTTCTTGCCGAATGCATGGCAGGCCTTGCACGGCGCGAACGCCTTCTCGCCTGCCGCCGCATCGCCTTCGGCGTGGGCAGCGAGGGGAAGGAGCGCGGCGAACGCGGCGCCGAGGATGAAATGACGCATCTATGTTCCTCCTGGGAGGCGGCAACGGCCGCCCTTGGGCTGGTGGTAAAGCCACCTTGCTTTAGAACAGATAAAGACTGGAAATGCCACCCGGGTTCCCGCGCTTCGGTGCCGAAAACGCCAATGCCGCATGGACTTCGTGCACTAGAAGACAGAGCGTGACGCATCCGTCGGCACGCCTTTTCCGCTACTCCAGCGCCTGTCCACGAGACCGACACTGCGCCATCTCGCCTGAAGCCAAGCTGAAGCGCCGCGGAGCCGGCACGCAGGGTGCGCGTTCATCCCGTACGGCACTGTTCAACCCCGGAGGAAACGCCCGATGTCGATCGCATTCCCCGTTCCCGACGCGGCGATCATCGCGCGCCGCGCCGAGATCATCGAAGGGTTGCGCCCGCTGGTGGCGCCCGAGGCCCTGGTGACGACGGAGGACGAGCGCCGCGTCTTCGAGACGGACGGGCTGACCGCCTACCGCAAGCTGCCCCTCGCGGTGGTGCTGCCCTCGACGACGCAGGAGGTCTCGGCGGTGATGGCCTATTGCCACGCCAACGGCGTGCCGGTGGTGGCGCGCGGCGCCGGCACCTCGCTCGCCGGCGGCGCGATCGCGCAGGAGGACGCCGTCATCATCGGCGTCGGCAAGATGACGCGCATGGTCGACGTCGATTTCGCCAACCGCACCGCCCGGGTCGAGGCCGGCATCACCAACCTCGCGATCTCGGGCGCGGTGAGCCACGAAGGCTTCTTCTACGCCCCCGATCCGTCGAGCCAGCTCGCCTGCACCATCGCCGGCAACATCGCCATGAACTCGGGCGGCGCGCATTGCCTGAAATACGGCGTGACCACCAACAACCTGCTCGGCGTCACCCTGGTGACGAACGACGGCACGGTCGTCGAGATCGGCGGAGACCATCTCGACAGCGGCGGCTACGACCTGCTCGGCCTGATCTGCGGCTCGGAGGGCCAGCTCGGCATCGTCACCGAGGCCACCGTCCGCATCCTTCGCGCGGCGGAGGGGGCCAGGCCCGCGCTCGTCGGCTTCTCCTCGGTAGAGGATGCCGGCGCCTGCACCGCGGCCATCATCGCCGCCGGCATCATCCCGGTGGCGATCGAGTACATGGACAAGGAGGCGATCCTCATCACCGACGACTTCGCAAATGCCGGCTATCCGCGCGATGCCGCAGCCATGCTGATCATCGAGGTCGAGGGGTCGGACGAGGAGTGCGAGGACATGCTCGCGCGCATCGAGGCCATCGCCCGGGACTTCAACCCGACGAGTATCCGCGTCTCGAAGTCCGAGGCCGAGAGCGCCGCGATCTGGAAGGGCCGGAAATCCGCCTTCGGCGCGACGGGCCGCATCTCCGACTACATCTGCATGGACGGCACCATCCCCACCGGCCAACTCGCCACGGTGCTGGAGCGGATCGGCGCGATCTGCGCGGGCCATTCCCTGCGCGTCGCCAACGTCTTTCACGCCGGCGACGGCAACCTGCACCCGCTGATCCTGTTCGACATCAACACCCCCGGCGAGCTGCAGAAGGCGGAGGCCGCGGGCGACGAAATCCTCAAGCTCTGCGTCGAGGTCGGCGGCTGCCTCACGGGCGAGCACGGCGTCGGCATCGAGAAGCGCGAGCTGATGACGTTCCAGTACACGCGCGAGGATCTGGAACAGCAGATGCGGGTGAGGAACGTGTTCGACCCGGCCTGGCTGATGAACCCGGCGAAGGTGTTTCCGCTGGAGGGGCGGGTGACGGCGTAGGAAACTGTGGCATGAGCCTCGTCCACAACGAGCGGCAGAAGCTGCTTGCTGGCAATTTGGATCGGCTGAGTAGTGCCTTCTCGATCATCGGTGTCGTGACGCCGGTGATCGCTTGGAGTTATGGATTCCCGACAGCGCCGCCGTTTACGATTTATAGTGTCGTCTTCTCGGGAATTTGGTTTCTCACGGCCTTGAGCCTACATCTTCTGGCGAGGCGTACGTTGCGGAGGCTGCGCGAATGACCTGGATGGACATCTACGTGATCTTCGGCATTCCAGCGATCGTCCTAACGATCGCCTACGCTGCTGTGCGTCTGAACGAATGGGACATCGACCGGCGCCGCCCGCCCGCCGAGTAAAGCTCAAGCCTCCGGTCCGAGCCGATCGCACCGGAACGCCCCATAGGCCCGCCGCGCCAGCCGCTCGGCCAGGGGCGGCAGCACGAGATCCATCTCCTCCGCCAGCCGCCAGGGCGGGTTGATCACGACGAGGCCGGTGCCGGTGAGGCGGGTGGCGTCGTCGGGCCGGTCGATCATCAGGTCGATGCGGAGCGCCGGGCGGTCCAGGCCGGCATCGAGCGCCGCGATCGTCCGGTCGACCGCGTCGAGATCCTTGATCGGATACCACCCCAGGAAAACCCCCGTCGGCCATTTGCGCGAGGCCTTGAGCAGGCTGTCGCCGAGGCGGTCGATCTCGCCGCGCTCCTCGTAGGGCGGGTCGATCAGCACGAGGCCGCGGCGTTCGGGCGGCGGGATCATCGCGCCGAGCGCGGTCCAGGCGTCGAGGTGCAGCACCTTGGTGCGGCTGTCGCTGCGGTAGAGGTCGGCCAGGCTCGCCGCATCGTCCGGATGCAGCTCGACGAACACGCCCTTGTCGCCGCTGCGCAGAAATTCCCGGATCAGCGCGGGCGAGCCGGGATAGATGGTGTCTCCGTGGCGTTCGCGGACGGCGGCGACGGCCGCGCGGTAGGGGGCGAGCAGGGCCTCGACGTCGTCGGTG
The DNA here is from genome assembly GCF_008040035.1 of Methylobacterium sp. WL9. NCBI lineage: Bacteria > Pseudomonadati > Pseudomonadota > Alphaproteobacteria > Hyphomicrobiales > Methylobacteriaceae > Methylobacterium > Methylobacterium sp. WL9. Next base: position 2,190 of record NZ_VRVE01000129.1, on the reverse strand, counting down.
AAGGGCACCTCGAGCCGGCCCCACCCCTCGTGCCATTCGCCCGTGCGGTCGGATTCGTCGGCGGTGAGGTCGTAGAGACCGAGCCCGGCATGGGTATCGATGGCGCGGAAGGGTTTGTCCTTCGCGGTCAGGTGAACGAGCACGCGCGTGAGCACGAGGTGCTTGAGCACGTCCGCGAAATTGCCGGCGTGGAAGGCGTGGCGATAGTTCAGGGTGTCGGTCTCCGGGCCTGACGCGCGCGCGTCAGCCCTTGTCGAAGGGGTCGGGACGCACGGCGTCGAGGTCGGGCAGCAGCACGACGCTTTCCTGCTCGTTCGGATCGGTCCGGGCGATGAGGGCCGTGCAGGGTTCGTCGGCGCTCGGGTTGTAGGGTAGGTGCGGCACGCCCGCGGGGATGTAGAAGAAATCGCCGGGGCGGACCGTGGCGTGGTCTTCGAGGGCGTCGCCGAACCAGCAGCCCGAGACGCCGGTCAAAGCATAGATCGCGGTCTCGTGCGCCGCGTGCTTGTGGGCCTTCGCCTTGGTCAGCGGCGGGATCGTGACGAGCTGGAGATGGATGCCCGCGGCGCCGACGCGCTCCGCCGAGATGCCGACGGCATAGTCGAGCCCCTGCTTGCCGGTGAAGGCGGCGCCAGCCTGGACGAGGCGGCAGCGTGGCTGGTGAGGGGCGCTCGTCATGGTACGGTCCTCGGACCTTCGCGGCGTGTCACAAGGCTGGGAACGGCCCCTCATCGAAGGATATCCGGCTTTGCGCGGAAAGCCGACACCCGGCCCCGTCAGCGGGCCACGTCGATCTCGACATCGCCGCCGCGGCAGCCCTGGCGTGCGACCGTCGGGCAGCTCGCAAAACCCTTCAGTTCCTTGTCGAAGCAGATCCGCACTTCCTCGAGTTGGCCGCGCTTGCAGGTCACCGTCATCATGTCGGTGCGCAGGCCCCGGTTCGCCTCGGCGAACTGGCGCGCGATCTCCAGGGGGGCGGCGCGCTGGCTGGAACTCGGCTTGCGATAGGGCTCCGGAATCGTCACCGCCTGCCGCGTGGTCTTCACCGCCTTGAAATAGGCGACCGGGTCGAGACCGGAGCAGGTGCCGTGGGTCTTCCATTCGTGGCGGGCGAGCCCGGCGCTCGGCATGATCTCGCCGGCCGCGGACATGGCGTCGCCGGTAAGCGCGCGCGGGAAGGCGCCGCAATTCGAGGGGAAGCCGCGGCTGTATTGCGGCCAGAGCCCGTGCACCACGAAGCCGAGGCCGCGTCCCGGCGAGCATTGCCCGTCCGCATCGCGCTCGGCGCCTTTGCCGCTGCAATAGCTCGGCGACCAGGACAGGGCGAGAACGTAGAAGTCGAAGGAGCCCGGCGTCCCGCCGCCGCCGCGTCCGCGAAACCCACCGAAATCCTGCGCCTGCGCGACGGTCGCGGCGAGCAGCAGGATCGCGACGGCGGCGTTGCGGAGCATCAGGGGCGGGCCATCCGGCAGGCGGTCGAATAGGAATAGGCGAGATTGCGGTCGAGGCCGTGGACGCAATAATCGACGCCCCAGGTCGCGCCGATAATGCCGAGTCCCTCACGCACCGAGTAGTCGATCCGGCGGCGCACGCCGTCCGAGGTCGTCGCCACCGCCGAGCAGTAGCGGCGGGGAATGTAGTCGAGGCCGTAGGGCCGCCAGGCGGTGCGGCTGATGGTGTCGTAGGACTCGATCGTCATCGAGGTGTTCCAGAACTTCGCCTCCTTCTCGGCGAACCGGCTGGAGATCTTCTCGAGGACGCTCGTATCCTGGCAGGCGGGAATCTGCGCGTCGTAGGGAAACACCTGCTCCTCGGCCGGCGAAATCTCTTCGCGAGCCGAGCGGGCTGAGGCGGGCTGGATCGCCAGGAGGCCGAGGGCCAGGGCTGAGAAGAGTACGGTGAGACGCATCACGGCTCGGATCGCTTTCGCGGTGTCGGATCGTTGCGGCCGACGATGGCCTCCCGACGAGGCAAGTCAAGCTTGGGCCGTCCGCGGGCGCCGCTTTTGCGGCCGGCTGGGGAGTCGGGGGCACACCTCCGACTGTCCTGCGAGCCGATCAGTAGATCGGTTCGGCCGCCGAGCCGCCGACATCGAACGCGGACGGCTCTTCGTCGACGCCGCCACTGTGGCTCTCCGCGGGCGCCGCGGCGTAGGCCGAGCGCGGGGAGGGCGCGTGGGCGAAGCGGGCG
>NZ_VRVE01000128.1:0-8306 GCF_008040035.1 Methylobacterium sp. WL9 | reverse complement strand
GCCCATGCCCGCCCGAAGGTGGTCGCGCTACTCTGCGCGGCGCTGCTCGCCGGCATGGTGGTGAGCGCCCTGGTCTTCGGTCTGCTGCTGGCCGATTTCTCGCCGCTCCGGCTGATCAAGGTGATCCAGGGCGCGGCGGTCGTCACCATCGTGCTCAACGGCATCGCCCTGTGGAAGCAGGAAGCCCGCGACCCGAACCGGACGGACAAGTCCGCGCCGCGCGCGAGCTTCGCGGAGTCCTGGCGCGGTTATGCCGGTGACGGCACAGCACGCCGCCGCCTCGTGGCGATCGGCCTCGGCACGGCCGGCTTCTCGATGCAGGACATCCTGCTCGAACCCTATGGCGGCCAGATCCTCCGCCTGTCGGTCGGCCAGACCACGGCGCTGACCGCGATGCTGGCGGCCGGCGGCGGCATCGGCCTGATGATCGCGGCGCGCTGGCTCAACCGCGGCGGCGACGCCTTTCGCGTGGCGGCGGCCGGCAGCGTCATCGGCATCGCGGCCTTCTCCGCGGTGATCTTCGCAGCGCCCCTCGATTCGGCGCAGCTGTTCGCCGCCGGCGTCACCCTGATCGGCCTCGGCGGCGGCCTCTTTGCTCACGGGACGCTCACCGCCTCGATGGCCAAGGCCGGCCCGGAGGATACCGGCCTCGCCCTCGGCGCCTGGGGCGCGGTGCAGGCGACGGCCGCCGGCCTCGCCATCGCGGCGAGCGGCATCCTGCGCGACCTCGGCGCGGCGGTAGCCCAGTCCGGCGTGCTCGGCGAGGGCATGAACGAGCCGGCGATCGGCTACCTCATCGTCTACCACATCGAGATCGCCTTCCTGTTCGCGACGCTGATCGCGATCGGGCCGCTGGTTCGCGCAGAAACCGGCGCGAGTACCCGGACGGCACGCCCCGACGAGGGACGCGCGCGCCTGCTCACACCCAAGACCCTCGTCAACCACCCCAGCTGAACCTTCGGGAGAACGACCATGCTGCCGAGAGGCGAAATCACCGGATACATCGACGTCGCGCAGGTCACCCTGTACGCGTTCTGGATCTTCTTCGCGGGGCTGGTGTTCTGGCTGCGCCGCGAGGACCGCCGCGAGGGCTATCCCCTCGAGGCCGAAGCCTTCGGCCGCCTCAAGAGTCCGGATCCGGTGCTGATCCCGCGGCCAAAAGCCTTCCTCCTCTCGAACGGCATCACGAAATACGCGCCGGCGCCCGACCCGACCTACGATACCGACGTGGCGAGCCGGAAGCGCGAGCCCTGGCCGGGCGCCCCCTACGATCCCACCGGCAACCCGCTCACCGACCGCGTCGGCCCCGGCTCCTGGGCGAACCGCGACGACGAGCACGACCACACCTTCGACGGCCAGAAGCGGATCGTGCCCCTGCGCGTCGCCGACCATTTCGTGGTCCACGAGGACGGCCCGAACCCCATCGGCATGACCGTGTTCGGCGCAGACCGGCAGGTCGCCGGCACCGTCAGCGATCTCTGGATCGACCGCGGCGAATCCATGGTGCGCTACTACGAGGTCGAGCTCGGCGTCGGCGGCAAGCGCGTGCTGATGCCGGCGACCTTCTGCACCACCGGCAGCATCACCCGGACGGTGAAGTCCGAGGCGCTGCTCGCCGCGCAGTTCGCCGGCATCCCGACGACTGCCGACCCCGACTCGGTGACCCTGCAGGAAGAGGAGCGTATCGTCTCCTACTTCGGCGCCGGCACCCTCTACGCCACCCCGTACCGCGCGGAGCCGCTGCTGTGATGAAGAAGCCGGAGCCTTTCTCCCCCCGCGGCCTGCCCGAGCCGCTTCCCCCCGGCGAGCGCATCCTCTGGCAGGGTGCCCCCACCGTCACCGGCGCGTTTTCGCGGATCTTCCACGCCCGCCTCGTGACGGCGTGGTTCGCGCTGGCCGCCCTCGTCTTCGGCGGGCTGGCCGCCTCGGACGGCTCCTACGCCTCGGCGCTGGCCATGGCGGTGCCGACGCTGGCGATCGGCGCGGGCGCGCTGGCGCTGCTCCTGCTCTTCTCGTGGCTCGTCCACCGCACGACCGTCTACACCATCACCGACCGCCGCGTGGTGATGCGGGTCGGCATCGCTCTGCCGATCACGCTGAACCTGCCCTACGCCATGACGGAGGGCGCGGGCCTGCGCGGCTTCTCCGACGGCAGCGGCGACCTGCCCGTTCAGATGAAGGCCGGCGAGCGCGTCGCCTACCTCCACCTCTGGCCCCACGCCCGGCCCTGGCACGTCACCCAGCCCGAGCCGATGCTGCGCTCGATTCCGGAGGCGGAAAAGGTCGCAGCCCTGCTGGCGCGGGCACTCTCGGCCTATGCCGGGCAGGCCGATGCGGCTATGCCTGTGATCAAGACGCGGCAACGCGCAACCGATCGTCAGGGTGCGCTCGTCGCGGCCGGCGCTCGCTAGGCGATGTTAGGGGAGGCGGTCATGTCGGAGACTGCGCGAAAGGGCTCGCTGCCGCTGGCAGCGATGATCGGCGCCGGAGCCCTGATGGGGTTCACGATGCTCGCCGTCGGGATCGGCCGCAGCGAGAGCGTCGGCCTCACCCAGCTGCCCGCCGCCGAAGTCGTCTCCAGCGTCGCCTTCCGCGTGGCGGACGTGGCCGACGGCTCAATCGCCATGCGCGACGCCACCGACGACCGGCTGCTGCTGACGATCCATCCCGGCGAGGACAACTTCATGCGCGCGACGATGCGCGGGCTCGCCCAGGCGCGCCAGCGCGCCGGGCTTGGCCGCGAGGCGCCGTTCACGCTGACCCGCTACGACAACGGCACGCTGTCGCTGGACGACGACGCCACCGGCCGCAAGGTTCCGCTGGAGGCGTTCGGCCAGCCGAATGCGCTCGCCTTCGCCCGCCTGCTGCCCGGCGACACCGGGACGCCCCGATGAGCTGGATCGGCAAGACCGTCGTCGAGGTGCCTTGCACCGTGGAGATCGAGCACACGCCCGAGAGCCTCCACGCGCACGTCACCCTGGATGCCGGCTTCGAGATCGAGCCCGGCGACGAGGTTCAGGTGCACGACGCGCCGAGCCTGCCGCCCTTCGGCGAGCGCATCGTCGTGAAGCGCCAGGCCACCGTCACCCGGGCCGGCGCACTGGAGCGGGCCTGGACCAAGCTGATCGCGCATCTGGAGCTCACCGAGCTCTACGAAGTAAGTTTTTCCGAGCGGAGGACGCTATGAACGCCAACGTTCAGCCCCCGAATACCGGCCCCGTGCCGAGATACCCGGTCAACGAGTCGACCAAGTCGGCCCAGGAGACCACCTTCCTCTCCCCGCGCTTCTACACCACCGACTTCGTCGAGCTCGACAAGACGAACGTCGAGCCGGTGCGGCGCGAGTGGGACATCCTCATCGAGGAGCTGCGCGCCGACCCGAACAAGCGCCACTTCACCCGCGACGGCGCCTTCGACTGCGACCTGAACGCGATGGAGCCGGCGCTCCGCAAGGAGTTCCTGGATTTCCTCGTCTCGTCGATCACGGCCGAGTTCTCGGGCTGCGTGCTCTACGCCGAGATGCGCAAGCGCGCGAAGAACAAGGATATCAAAGAGCTGTTCGGCTTCATGAGTCGGGACGAGGCGCGGCATGCCGGCTTCATCAACGACACGCTGAAGGATTTCGGCATCGGCGTGGACCTGGGTTTTCTCACCAAGTCCAAGAAATACACCTTCTTCCGCCCGAAGTTCATCTTCTACGCGACCTACCTCTCCGAGAAGATCGGCTACGCCCGCTACATCACCATCTTCCGTGAGCTCGAACGGCATCCCGAGCGGCGCATCCACCCGATCTTCAAGTGGTTCGAACTCTGGTGCAACGACGAGTTCCGCCACGGCGAGGCTTTCGCCCTGCTGATGCGCGCGAACCCGAAGCTCACTCAGGGCGTGAACCGCTACTGGATCCGCTTCTTCCTGCTCGCGGTCTACGCGACGATGTATGTGCGGGACCATTGCCGCCCGGCCTTCCACAAGGCGCTCGGCGTCACGCCGACGGATTACGACTTCACCGTGTTTCGGATCACCTCCGAAATCTCGAAGCAGACCTTCCCGATCACGCTCGACATCGACAATCCGAAGTTCAAGCAGGGCCTCGACAAGCTCCTTGCCTGCTCGACCAAGATCGCCGAGGCGAAGGCCGAGGGTGGGGTCGCGGGCAAGCTCAAGCATGCTGGCCAGACCGTCATCGCCGCCGCCACCTTCGTGCGCCTGTATTTCCTTCCGGTGAAGGATCACCAGATGCCGGCCGACATCCGTCTCCAGCCGGTGTGGTAGGGCGCTTATGTCGGCCTACGCCACGCCTGCACTCTACGCGGTGCTGCTCTGGTGGTTCTCCACCGGGGTGATCCTGCTCTTGGATCACCTCCCGCGAAAGACCCACAAGTGGAGTATGGCCGGCGGGACGCTGGTGCTGTTCGCGGCCCTGTGGGCGATCGGCTCCACCGCATCGGACGCCACCGAGACCGGCGTCTACACCGCCTTCACGGCGGCGGTGCTGGTCTGGGGCTGGCAGGAGATGAGCTACTACATGGGCTTCGTCTCCGGCCCGCGGCCGGTGGCCTGCCCGCCGCACCTGCGCGGCGTCGACAAGTTCTTCGCGGCGCTGGCCACCAGCCTCTGGCACGAATTCGCGATCGTGCTCGGCGGCCTCGCCATCCTGGTGCTGACCTGGGGCCAACCCAACCACTTCGCGCTCTGCACCTACGCCACGCTGGTGCTGATGAACGCCTCGGCCCGGCTCAACATGTTTTTGGGCGTGCGCAACCTCAACGCCGAGTTCCTGCCGGCGCATCTGGGCTATCTCGCCGGCTTCCTCACCAAGAAGCCGATGAACCTGCTGTTTCCGTTCTCGGTGAGCCTCGGCACCATCGCGGTTGCGCTCATGGGTCGCGCGCTGTTGGCCGAGGGGATCGCCACCTATGAGGTGGTCGGCTTCACCCTGCTGGCGAGCCTGACGGCGCTGGCGGTGCTGGAACACTGGTTCCTGATGCTGCCGCTGCCCTCGGCCGCGCTCTGGCAATGGAGCCTGCCGGGCAACCGGGTCGCGCCCGCCGCGATCGAGACCAAGGACAGTGCGGCAGCCCCGCGCGACTGATCGAAACGAACACCGTGCGGGGAAAAACACCCGCGGTTTGGGAGGACGGCCATGGACTACGAAGCGTTCTTCGGTGCCGAGATCGCCGGACTCCATCGGGAGGGCCGCTATCGCGTCTTCACCGACCTCGAGCGTCATCGCGGCGGCTTTCCGCGCGCGACGCACCACACGGGGCAGGGGGAGCGCGAGGTCACCGTCTGGTGCTCGAACGACTATCTCGGCATGGGCCAGCACCCCAAGGTGATCGACGCCATGCACGCGGCGCTCGACCGCTGCGGCGCGGGCGCGGGCGGCACCCGCAACATCTCCGGCACCAACCATTATCACGTGCTCCTGGAGCGCGAGCTCGCCGACCTCCACGACAAGGAGGCCGCGCTGATCTTCACCTCCGGCTACGTCTCGAACTGGGCGGCGCTGGGCACGCTGGGCGCCAAGCTCCCCAACTGCGTGATCTTCTCGGATTCCGAGAACCACGCCTCGATGATCGAGGGCATCCGCTCCTCCCGCGCCGAGCGCCAGATTTTTCGCCATAACGATCCGGAAGACCTCGACCGCAAGCTCGCGCTGATCGAGCCGGGCCGCGCCAAGCTGGTAGCCTTCGAGTCGGTCTACTCGATGGATGGCGACATCGCGCCGATCGACGAGATCTGCGACGTCGCCGAAAAACACGGCGCGCTGACCTATCTCGACGAGGTCCACGCGGTCGGCCTCTACGGCGCGCGCGGCGGCGGCATCTCCGAGCGCATGGGCCTCGCCCACCGCCTCGACGTGATCGAGGGCACCCTCGGCAAGGCCTTCGCGGTTCACGGCGGCTACATCACCGCGAGCGAAAAGCTCTGCGACTTCGTGCGCAGCTTCGCCTCCGGCTTCATCTTCACGACCTCGCTGCCCCCGGCCGTCGCCGCCGGCGCCGCCGCCAGCATCCGCCACCTGAAAGGGTCCAGCGCCGAGCGCGCCCGCCACCAGGAGCGCGTCGCCCGCGTCCGCAAGGCGCTGGATGCGGCCAACATCCCCTACCTGCCCAACGCCTCGCACATCGTGCCGGTGATGGTCTGCGACCCCGTGCTCTGCAAGGCGATCTCCGACACCCTGCTCGACGAGTTCGGCATCTACGTGCAGCCGATCAACTACCCGACCGTGCCGCGCGGGACGGAGCGTTTGCGGATCACGCCGGGGCCGCTGCACACGGATGCGGATATCGACCATCTCGTGGGGGCGCTGAGCACGATCTGGCAGCGGATCGGGTTGCGGCAGGAAGCGGCGGAGTGAGGCTCCAAACCCTCCCCCCTCTGCGGGGGAGGGTGCCCGCGGAGCGGGCGGGAGAGGGGCCGGCTCCGAACTCTCCGGGACCGGCGCTCCCCTCTCCCGACCCCTGCTGACGCAGGGGCCACCCTCTCCCGCAGAGGGGAGAGGATTTCGCGCGCATCATCCGATAGCCGCGCGTCATTGCGAGCGAAGCGAAGCAATCCAGGGCCATTGCTCCGCCGGCATGGATATGGCCCTGGATTGCTTCGGCTCCGCCTCGCAATGACGGAGAAGCGTCTGAACCGAGTTAGGTCCGCGTGCCCACCTTCCCCTTCACCGCCATCGTCGCCCAGGACGAGATGAAGCTAGCCCTGCTGATCGCGGCGGTGGATCCGTCCGTCGGCGGGGTTCTGGTCTTCGGGGATCGCGGCACCGGCAAGTCGACGGCGATCCGGGCGCTCGCGGCTTTGCTGCCGAGCATGAAGGCCGTGCCCGGCTGTCCCTATGCCTGCGATCCGGCGAGCCCTCCGCAAGCCTGCCCGCATTGCGCAAAAAATCCGCGCCCGAAGAAGAACGTGCAGGTGCCGGTGCCGGTGGTCGACCTGCCGCTCGGGGCGACCGAGGATCGCGTCGTCGGCGCGCTCGATCTGGAGCGGGCGCTGAGCCTCGGCGAGAAGGCGTTCGAGCCGGGCCTGCTGGCCAAGGCCAACCGCGGCTTTCTCTACATCGACGAGGTCAACCTGCTGGAGGACCACCTCGTGGACCTGCTCCTCGACGTGGCGGCCTCCGGCGTCAACACCGTCGAGCGCGAGGGCCTGAGCCTGCGCCATCCGGCCAAATTCGTCCTCGTCGGCTCCGGCAACCCGGAGGAGGGCGAGCTGCGCCCGCAACTCCTGGACCGCTTCGGTCTCGCCTGCGAAGTCGCGACGCCCACCGAGATCAAGACCCGCATCGACGTCGTGCGCCGCCGCGACGCCTACGAGCGCGACCCGGACGCCTTCTGCGCCGCCCACGCCAAATCCGAGAAGGCGCTGCAGAAGAAGCTCACGAGCGCGCGCGAGCTCCTGCCGAGCGTGGACGTGCCCGACGCCGCCCTGGAAAGCGCGGCGCGCCTCTGCCTGGCGCTCGGCACCGACGGCCTGCGCGGCGAACTCACCTTGATGCGCACCGCCCGCGCGCTCGCCGCCTTCGAGGGCGCCAGCACGGTCACCGACGAGCACCTCAAGCGCATCGCGCCCTCTGCGCTCCGCCACCGCCTGCGCCGCAACCCGCTGGACGAATCCGGCTCGACCGCGCGGGTGACGCGGGCGGTGGCCGAGGTTTTTCCAGGATGATGCGCGGGCATCGCCTCCCTCCCCCTTGTGGGGAGGGATACAGGGTGGGGGTGGTGCAGCCTGGTCCGGTCGAGGCAAGCGGAACCACCCCCACCTCCAACTCCTCCCCACAGGGGGGAGGAGAGCCGCGGGCGCTTGCGCTGAAATCTGCGGCAAGGCGGCAGCCGAAGGTGAGGGGGACCCGCCGGACGAGCCTCCTATGGCAACGCCCCCTCATCCTCGCTTCGGCTGCGGCTCGGCCCTCTCCTAAACCGAAGTCGGGCCTGCGCGACTTCGGCAGAAAGTGCAGATATCGGGCAAGCCCGAGATCTTTGCGGAGAGAGGGAGCCTGCCGGCGTGCCTCCGGTGTCTGACCCCTCTCCCCTCTGGACCGACGCCCTCCGCGTCGCCGCGCTCCTCGCGGCAGAACCGTACAGCTGCGGCGGCATCGTGGTGCGCGCCGGGGCAGGGCCGGTCCGCGATCGGTGGCTGGCGACACTGCAGGCCGGCCTCCCGCAAAACGCCCCGATCCGCCGCATGCCCACCGGCATCGCCGACGACCGCCTGCTCGGCGGGCTCGACCTCGCCGCGACGCTCCGCGCCGGCTCGGCCCGACTCCGCGGGTCACCGAGGAGACCTGGAGCTTCACCCTTCGC